>QEXW01000135.1 GCA_003130845.1 Anaerolineae bacterium | reverse complement strand
GGGCCCTTTGCGGACACGCGTCTATATCGAAGTCACCCCGTTTCGCAAGCGCCCCCACATTGATGTTGCGCTCACCGGCGCTGACGGCACGGAAATTGCTTTCGCCAACATCATCGAACCCATGCAGCGAAAAAACGTCATCACCATGCACATCCGCGGCGCACAGAAAAGCGGGTCGTTTGCCCTGCACGCTCGCCTGTATTACCCCGATGGCCCAGAATGTGATACGGCAGAATATCGGTTTGAGCTATAAGCCGCGCGAGTAGCGCGGCTCTTTTCTATGTGACGAAAGCGCACCTCCTACAAATTGGTCATCGAATCATCACTTTTCTTCCTCTTGCAAGCGGGTAAAATACGCTCAGTGCAACGGACTGAGCGAATATGAAAAAGACCCCCCGGCTTCCCCTGTCTCTTACGCTTTGCTCTAAGCGGAGAATACTTCCCTTTTTCCACTTTCAGATTGCTCTCCCCCGTTCGGCTTACTTGACGATTTTCCTATTGCTATTTTTGGCCCCTTACCTTTCCTCTTGCGTGCTGGTTATCCCGCGCCCGGCGGTGCTAGCCCCTAGCCTTACGCCCAGCCTGACCCTTACCCCCAGCCCATCGGTTACCGTCACCGCTACCAGCACCCCCGCCCCAACCTTTACACCCACCCCCCTACCGGGGGATGCTACTCACACCTTTGCCCTCTCGTTGGGAGATAACGGCTACAATCATCTCTTCATCTACGCGCCGTTCAAACTGCCCCTCACACGCATCACCAGCGGTGAATGGAATGACATCACCCCTGTCTTTAGCCCGGATGGACGAAAACTGGTCTTTGCCTCGGACCGCAATGAATATTGGGACCTCTACCTGCTCGACCTAGAAACGGCCCAAACCGAACGTCTCACCGATTCCGCCGAATTTGATGGACATCCCTCCTGGTCACCGGATGGTCTATGGATTGTCTACGAAAGTTACCTGCAAGACCAACTCGACCTGTTCATCCTCTCCACCACCAATCGTGGCCAAGTTCTACGCCTGACCGATGACCTTGCCCTAGATCAAACACCCGTCTGGTCACCTGCTGGCCGGCAGATAGCCTTCGTCTCCAACCGCACCGGCACCAACGACATTTGGCTGGCCAACTTAGACAACCCCGGTGAAGACCGCTTTGTGAACATCACCAATAGCCCGACTATCTCGGAAACGCAACCGGTTTGGTCACCCGATGGTACTCGGCTGGCTTGGGCAGCGCGCATCGAGGGTCAGCCAGATAGCATCTACGTTTGGGATTCCACGCGCCCCCAAGAACCAGCCCGCCGGATTGGCCTGGGCGATTGGCCTGCCTGGAGCGAAAGCGGCAATGAACTCGCCACCCGTCTTTCCGAACCCAACCAAGATTACCTGACCGCCTACACCCTGGATGGCGTTCTCCTCATTCCGCCTACCCCGCTTGGCACACTGCATGGGTTAGATTGGCGCATTAAGCGCGTCACCATCTTGCCGGTTATCTTCCAAAAACAAGCCTTTCTCACCCCCACCTCGCTTTGGCAATTCGGCCAACAATTGATTACCGAGCTGCCCAATCGCCGTGCTGGTATTGTTCCCTTGCGCAATGTGCAGGCCCCACACCCCTTCTTACATGATGCCGTAGATGAATCGTTCGACGCCCTGCGCGAACGCCTGCTCCGCGATGTCGGATGGGATGTCCTGGCCAGCTTAGAAAGCGCCTACACCCCCCTCACCTCCAGCCTCGACCCAGGGCGTGGTCAGGACTGGCTTTTCACCGGTCGTGCTTTTGCTCTCAACCCGCTCACCGCGCGCGCCGGTTGGATTCTCACCCTACGCGAAGACCTCAACGGCCAAACCTACTGGCGCGTATATGTACGCCCGGTTGCCCAAGATGGCTCGGTGGGTCAACCCTTGCGTGAACGCCCTTGGGACTTGAATGCTCGTTATAGCCTCAACCCCCGTGCCTACGAACAGGGCGGCGACTACGCTGAAGCCATTCCGACCGGCTATTGGGTAGATTTCACCGCCCTGGCGCGTGAATTTGGCTGGCAACGTCAGCCGGCATTGCCCAACTGGCGCAGTTTTTTCAAAGGCACACGCTTCAATCAATTCGTCCTGACCGGCGGCCTGGATTGGCGCACCGCCATGCTCCAACTTTACCCACCTGACATCTTCGTCACCCCCACCGTCGTCGTCCCACCGACCAAAACCCCGACCATTACCCCCACCGGTTATCGCTACAAAACCCCCACCCCTACCGTGACCGATACTCCTACCATGCGGCCTACTTTTACCCAAGCGCCTTGACCGAACACAGAATGATTACTCGTGACTTGCAAACGACACTTTATTCATTTCTGATTGGGAAAATCGCGCTCATCCTGCTCTCTGCCTGCGCGCCGCTCGCTGCCTCACAAGCATCTCCTACGCCGGTGATTGCTTTGGGCGCAACCCCATCCAGCGTAGCCCCGGCCCCCCCGCTAGAACCTCAGCCTACCGTGCTTTGCCCCAACCCCGAATGCGTTGTCACCACCCCCAGAAGCACTACCGAACCATTGCGTTTCAACATCCCCACGCCTGGCCCCGAACCTCGAACCATCTGGCGTCCCCCGCAATTTCCTGTTCCACTTGCGCTTGGGCCATATGACCACTTTTACCTGGCGCGTCCAATTGCCGCCGACGAAGTCAACTGGCCGGTTGCCAATTACCGCTATGGTGGCACGTTTTTCCAGGAAGTAACCCATACCGGTGTAGATATTCCTGCCAAACCTGGCACACTTGTCCTGGCCACCGGGCCTGGCACGGTGGTCTGGGCGGATTGGGGCTTGTTTAGCGGTGTTCCCGATAATTACAAAGACCCCTATGGGCGTGCCGTTGCCATTCGGCATGACTTCGGCTACAACGGTCAACCGCTTTACACCATTTATGCCCACATGCAAGAAGTGTACGTCGCCAATGGCCAGTGGGTAGATACAGGCACTCCCCTAGGCGAAGTGGGTGATACTGGCATCACCACTGGTCCGCATTTGCACCTGGAAGTGCGCATGGGTGAAAACACCTACTTTCACACCTATAACCCGGAACTGTGGGTGGCACCTCCACAAGGCTGGGGGGTGTTGGCCGGGCGTGTGATGGAGTCCAACCGCGAACTGATGCGCCGTACTCCGGTTATCATCCGTTCCAACGAAACTGGCCGGCAGTGGGAAGTGAACACCTATGGCCCCGAAGCCGTCAACCCTGACCCTTACTACAACGAAAACATGGTCATCAGCGACTTGCCGGCTGGCAGTTACACGGTAGCGATTGTGTACGATGGCAAAGAACAACGCTTACAGGTAGAAATTTGGCCAGGTCGCATTACCTACTTCACCTTTCGTGGCAGTTTTGGTTACAGTACCGATTACCCTACCCCCACGCCACGTCCTACCCGCCAACCCACACCTACGCCCTAATTCGCGCTCAATTGCACCTTGACGCATCGAACAGATGTGCTATACTGTAGCGAAATCACCCATTTCGTTACCTTAAAACTTTGTTTTGGAGAGAATATGCCCCGCAAATCACAACAACCCGAATTGCCTGCCGCTAACCGCAACAGTAGCGACGAAGCCAAGCGTGCTGTATTGGATAAAGCCCTGAGCGATATTGAAAAACGGTATGGAGACGGGGCAATTATGTTTTTGGGCAAAGCCCAACACATGGTCGTAGATGCCATTCCGACCGGTTCTCTCTCACTGGATATTGCCCTTGGCGTAGGTGGCATTCCGCGCGGGCGCATTACGGAAATCTACGGGCCGGAATCGTCTGGTAAGACCACCATTTGTCAGCATATTGTGGCCGAAGCGCAACGCATGGGCGGCACAGCCGCTTTCATTGATATGGAACATGCCCTGGACCCGGCCTACGCAGCCAAATGCGGTGTAGATATTGACAACCTACTCGTCTCTCAGCCGGATACCGGTGAACAAGCCCTCGAAATCGCCGAAACCTTGGTCCGCTCTGGTGCGGTGGATGTCGTTGTGATTGACTCAGTCGCTGCGCTTGTTCCCCGCTCGGAGTTAGAAGGCGATATGGGCGATGCCACCATGGGCGTGCAAGCCCGCCTGATGAGCCAAGCCTTGCGCAAACTCTCTGGCGCCATCAACCAGACCAAAACGACGGTCATCTTCACCAACCAATTGCGCCAGAAAATTGGTGTGATGTTTGGCAACCCAGAAACAACCACCGGTGGGCAGGCGCTCAAATTCTATGCTTCTGTCCGGCTCGATGTGCGTCGTATCCAAGCCATCAAAGTTGGCGAAGAAGTGATTGGCAACCGTACGCGGGTGCGGGTTGTCAAGAACAAAGTCGCCCCACCTTTCCGCACTGCCGAATTTGACATCATGTTCAATGAAGGCATATCCAAAGTGGGCGACCTGTTAGACTTGGCAACCAAACTCGAAATCGTTCAGAAGCGCGGCGCCTTCTTCTCCTATGGTGATGTGCGCATTGGGCAAGGGCGCGAAAACTCCAAAGAATTCCTGCGCCAAAACCCCGATCTCGCCCTTGAAATCGAAACCGTCATCCGCCAAAAGGCAATGGGCGGTGAATTGGTCCTGCCGATGGATATTGGAGACGGCGGGGACGAGTAATTTCCCACCCCTGCCATGGCACATCTTAAGCAACAGCAACCTAACATTACGCCCACCATTCTTGGTTTTGCGTGGTGCGTAATGTTTGTTTTTCTTCTGGCTGCATGCCAACCGCAGAGGGCGGCCACACCCTTCATCCCACCCACGCGGTATCTCGCGCCCACGCAAACGGTGCAGGCGGTCATGGCCTCGCCTACCACGCTGCAAATTGCCTTACCGACCGTCACCCATACACCCCGCCCCTCGCCCACTCTACCAGAGCCGACGGCAACGATTCCTGAGCCTTGTGTTTCCTCCTTGCGTTACCTGAGCGACCTGACGTATCCAGATGGCACACTGGTTGCTGCCGGGGAACGCATCCAAAAACAGTGGCTGGTAGAGAACAACGGTTCCTGTGATTGGGGCCCAGGGTATCGCTTGAAACTCGTCGGCGGCTATCCCCTCGGCGTCTTCGGCGAGGTCGCTCTTTATCCTGCGCGTGCCGGCACCCAGGCCACCATTGAAATCATGTTCCTTGCCCCTCTGGACCCCGGCTTGTATCGCACCGCTTGGCAGGCCTTTGACCCGAATGGCACCCCGTTTGGAGATGTGGTATATATGGACATCGTGGTACGTTGAGGCCATACACTCTTGAAGAATCCAACGGAGGTAACATGCAAGACCTAATTGACCGCTTACAACAGGCGCAAGAAGTAACCCAACAACTTTTGGAGCGTCTTTGACTTAACAGCCAAAGAGTCACAACTGGCTGAACTGGAACGACAAATCAACGCGCCCGATTTCTGGAACGACCCCCAAACAGCACAATCTGTGAGCAAAACGGCTGCTCAGCTACGTAATCAAATTGAAGATTGGCGTAGTTTTGCGCACCGCATTCAGGAAACCCTTGAACTGGCCGCTTTAGATGATGAATCTCTGCGCCAAGAGCTGGAAGCAGAAGTGCAAGCCCTTGAGCACGAGTTGGAAAAGCGCGCTCTGGAAACTATGCTCTCCGGTAAATACGATGAAGGCGATGCTATTCTTGCCATTCATGCTGGCGCAGGCGGCACCGATAGCCAAGATTGGGCGGCCATGCTCCAGCGCATGTATTTGCGCTGGGCCGAAGCACGCGGTTATCAAACCGAAATTCTGGATATGACCGAAGGTGAAGAAGCCGGTATCAAATCGGTGACGATTGCCGTGAGCGGGCGCTATGCGTATGGCTATTTGCGTTCTGAAAAAGGTGTTCATCGTTTGGTGCGGCTTTCACCCTTCGATGCGGCACATCGCAGGCATACTTCGTTTGCGCTGGTAGAAGTGCTGCCGCAAGTGGCTATGGACGATGCCGAAGTACAAATCAACCCCGCCGATATTGAAATCGAAGTGTATCGCTCCTCGGGGGCAGGCGGTCAAAACGTACAAAAGAACTCAACCGCTGTGCGCATTCGGCATATCCCGACCGGCATCATTGTCACATGTCAAAACGAACGTTCGCAGACCCAAAATCGCGAATCGGCCATGAAGGTCTTGCGCGCGCGCCTGCTTCAAATCCAACAAGCCAAACAAGAAGCCGAAATTGCCATTTTGCGTGGTGATTACACCAAAGCCGAATGGGGCAGTCAAATTCGCTCCTATGTGCTACACCCATATCAGCTTGTCAAAGACCATCGTACCGACTACGAAGTCGGTAACGCGCAAGCCGTGTTAGATGGCGCCCTGGATGGATTCATGGAATCTTGGCTGCGACAAACCGAGCGGTAAAAATTGTGGTATACTTGCGCCGCTCGGCAGCCAGCCGAGCCACATCTTGCCTGGGACGGGCAACAAGCGTCCCTGAGTGGGTGAACCCATTCCCACTAAACTCACTCCGTCTCACGTTCCGGAGGGAACGCACGGCAGACGGAAATCGAAGAAAAGGAGAAACATGGCAGTTATTTCTATGAAAGCCCTCTTGGAGAGCGGCGTCCATTTTGGACATCGTACCAACAAGTGGGACCCTCGCATGAAGCCGTATATCTTCACCGAGCGCAACGGCATTCACATCATTGACCTGCAACAAACGGTCAAAGCGCTTCAAACCGCTTACAACCTGACTCGTGATACCGTCATGAAAGGTGGTACGGTCTTGTTCGTTGGCACCAAGCGCCAGGCACAAGAGACCGTGCGCGAGGAAGCGATTCGCTGCGGTATGCCCTACGTCACTGAACGTTGGCTAGGCGGCATGTTGACCAACTGGAGCACCATGCGCGCCCGTATTGAAGAGCTGGAACGCTTGGAAGCCATGCGTGATAGTGGCGACATCAACCGCCTGACCAAAAAAGAAGGGCTGCTGATTCAACGCGAAATTACCCGTTTGCAGACCCGTTTAGAGGGCGTGCGTCACATGAAGCGCTTGCCCGACTTGGTGTTCATTGTGGATGTCGGGCGTGAATATGCTGCAGTCCACGAGTGCAACCTGCTCGGCATTCCGGTTCTGGCGCTGGTGGATACCAACTGTAACCCGCAAAACGTAGATTACGTCATCCCTTCTAACGATGATGCCATCCGTGCTATCAAATTGCTGGTTGCGAAAATTGCCGATGCGGTGCTGGAAGGCAAAGCCATGCGCAAGGAGGAAGACCTAGGCGAACAGGAATCTTCCGTTTCGCCCCGCATTGTCACTCCTGCCCGGCGCAGCCCGCGCATTCTTGACCTGGACGATGACTCGACCGACGAGGACTTGCTGGGTAAATCTACGCTCGCTAAAATTGCCAAACCGGTTGAAGCCGATTTGGATGACGAAGCCGATGAGGACATGGCCGACGAAGAATAAATTTGTAGACGCTGCGTGATTTTGGAGAGGAACAAACATGGAAATTACGACTGAACTGATTAAGGAACTTCGTGCAGCCACCAATGCTGGCGTGCTCGATTGCCGTAAGGCACTTATGGAATCCAACGGTGATTTCAACAAAGCGGTAGATTGGCTGCGTGAAAAAGGCATGGCAACGGCTGCCAAACGCTCTGACCGGGTCGCCTCCAATGGTGTGGTGGAACTGTACTCCCATGGTGGCGGGCGCGTGGGTGTGATGGTCGAAGTGAATTGCGAAACCGACTTTGTCGCTCGCTCGGAAACCTTCCGCAACTTTGCGCATGAAGTTGCCCTGCAAATTGCAGCACAATCGCCGCAATATATCTCTGAAGCAGATATTCCTGAAAGCGTGCTCGCGCACGAAGCAGAAATTGCCCGCAAACGCGCGCTCGAAGAAGGCAAACCCGAAGCCGTCGCCGAACGCATCGTGGAGGGGCGTCTCAACAAGTTCAAAGATGAAGTTTGCTTGCTGCGTCAAACCTATATTCGCGATGAAGACACAACCATTGAAAAGCTTCTACACCAAACGATTGCCAGCACAGGCGAAAATATCGTCATTCGTCGTTTTGCCCGTTGGGAACTGGGCGAAGGCCTAACAG
>QEXW01000134.1 GCA_003130845.1 Anaerolineae bacterium | reverse complement strand
TTTTCCGGGGAATGGGTGATTGACCCGCTGCTGGGTACATATGACAACCTGCTGGAAGAACTGCGCCTGGTGGGCTATGAAGACGGCGTGAGTTTGTTCCCCTTTCCCTATGATTGGCGTCAACCTCTTGAGACCACAGGCAGTGAACTGGGAACGGCGCTGGATGGCTTTCTTGCTCAAGCCGCCGCTCGGCCCTACGTTCGCACCGATAAAGTGGACATCATTGCCCACAGCATGGGCGGGCTGGTTTCGCGCGCTTATATTCAGGGCAATGGCTATCATAACAACGTGCGTCGCCTGATGACGCTCGGCACACCGCATCTGGGGGCGCCGGCTTCATACCTTATGGCAGAGGGGATAGAATTCCAAGGCCCCGAAGGCCCGATTTTGAGAGCAGTCGCAGACTTCCTGGCGTGGAAATCTGGTTATTGCACGCTGGTTATTACTCCTGAACACGTATATTGCATCGTTACGAATGCTGACCTGCACCGCTATATTCGAGAACGAATCCCCTCGGTGGGGCAAATCTTTCCTGACCGTGATTATCTCGCCAACAATCCCGGCGGTTACCTCATCAGCGCGACAACCCCAACACAGATTTATCCGTATGGAGTGCAGGTCAATGACTTCCTCGAAAGTCTCAACAGAAACGTCGGAAGGCTGATTCCAAGACTGGGGGCGCAGGGCATTATCCCTGTGGTAGGCTCTGGTAAAGATACTGATTTTTATTACCGTGTGATACAGCGCCGGGTCAATGAAGCGCCTCTATGGACAAATGGCAAAGTCCCTCAAAATTCTGATACCGAGACATTCAGAGAACAGAGGCCAGGAGACGGCACTGTGCCTTCTGCCAGCGCCGACTTGGGGCTGGTGGATAGCCGTATTTCATCACTGTTTTTGACCCAAGCCGATGACGGTCGGCAAGAAGTCAAACATCGCCACCTGCCGTCTCAGATTCAACTCACCACCATTGAGCGTCTGATCGGTGTGCGTCCGCCCTTCAATGCCGGTTTCTCCGACCCTCTCGTTCGCAATCCCATTCTGGTCTTCAATCTCTCGCCGGTGGAAATGCAGGTGATTGACCCGTTAGGACGCAGAGCCGGGGTAGATTTCGACACCGGCGGCGAACTGGCCGAGATTCCCACCGCCGCCTTCTGGCGTTCGGCTGTGCCCGGCGAGCCGGATTTTCTCTTTATCCGCGAACCCCTTTCCGGCACGTACACCATCCGCCTGCTGGGTATCGCCGAGGGGCAGTATACGGTAGGTATGGAAAGCCTGAGCGAAAAGGGGAACGTGACGGTGGGCGCGTTTTCTGGCCAGAGTCTTCCCGGCACTCGCTATGAACACCAAATCATTTATGCTCCTGCCGCTCCGCCTGAGCTGGCTGCCGCCGCTGCGCGAGGACGAAACGCTTTCCATCCAACGCAACCGCACCCTGCCGATCAAGTTCAGTCTGCGCGATGCGGCCGGGGATTTCCTGGTGGATGAAAACGTGCTGGTCTGGGTGGTGGATGTGGCTTCGCCGGGGGCGGCGGTAGCGGCCTTCACCACGCAAGGCTCGAACCTCGGGCGAAGCGATGCGGTGCGGATTGATCTGCAAGAGAAGATGTACATCGTGAACCTGCGTTTGCGCGACTATGGTTTGCAGGCCGGGAAGACCTATCTGGTCGGCGTGACGACGTTTGGACAGCACATCGGCAGCGCCGTTTTTACAGTGCGACCCTAATGGGTTGATGCCGTTGGAGATGCGCCGATGAAGCGTTTGACCTGGAAGACGGGCTGCTTGGCGATGGCGTTGGTGTGTGTGGCGGCGTATTATGGCTACCGTTTTTTAGAGGGCAAGGTGCCATTATCTACTTTGCCGGTATATGAAACTGAGGAAAAAAAATGGGACGATTTGGTTGATATCGATTTTCCGTTGCTCTGGCCGTCAAACGAGTATCAGTCATCTCCTCCGTTAGCATTTTTGGGGAAGGCGTTTTCGCCAGATGGTCAGTACTATGTCCAGTTGGTCAAATCTAGATGGAGAGAGCGCGCTTTTGTGTGCCTGTTCGAGAGCCGAACAGGCCATAGGCTTGGCTATTACTCTTTTCACCGTTTGATTATCTACCGCTGGGCGGAGGACAGCAGCGGGGTGTATCTTTCGGATTATGTACCGGGTTGGGTAAATGTGTTGATCTTTTACCATCCCGCATATATCAGTCCGGTCAAGAAGGTGCTGGTGCCCTGTGTGGGGAGTTTGGAAGGGGTCTCGCTCCTGCCCCGGTTATATTGGGAGATGCGCTGTGCTTTTCCTGCGCCGCATAGTTTTATAGCCGTCTGGCTGCCGCTGGTAGTGGTAGTTACACTGGTAGCCGCGGGAGGCTGGGTTGGGCTCCAGGGGGCGCTGTTCCTCTGGCGGCGTGTGATTCGGCCGTGGTGGTATGGAGCGTGATGTGCGCCCAACACGCGCTTCCACCTGACGCCGCTCCGCTGCGCTGCGCGGCGCAGGTGAAGTGTAGACCGTTGAAACTGTCGAAAAAAGGGCGAATCTACCTTGAAAGATGTTTGATGTAGATGAGCCCCGGTGGCCAAATACAAACCCTGCAACTACGACCAAATGGTGATGCTGCCCATCTGCCTGGAAAAGTAACTGGTACCGGGCAGCCTGAAAGACGCCATCAACGAACTGTTGGAAAAGAAAATCGAACTCCCGGTGTTGTATGAAGGCGAAGATTGACAATCCGCAGGGCAAGCAGATGTATGCCCGTCGCCTGGCGGTTGTTGAACCGGTGTTTGCGAACATTTGTGTTCATAAACGGATGAATCGCTTCACTCTGTGCTCGAA
>QEXW01000133.1 GCA_003130845.1 Anaerolineae bacterium | reverse complement strand
CGCTCTCAATACCCGAATCTAAACAAAAAAGGGCGCTTTCGCACCCTTTTCTTGTTCGTTTCTCTTTCCCGACTTTGCTCAAAGAGCCAAAGTCGAGGGAGCGCTTCAAAAGCGATTTAGTATTCCGGCATGGGCGGAGTAGCGGGTTTTTCCTTCTCCGGCATGTCAGTAATCAGCACTTCAGTCGTCAGAATCATCGCGGCAATCGAGGCAGCATTTTCAAGCGCACCGCGCACAACCTTCAGCGGGTCAATCACGCCGGCCTTAATCATGTCAGTGTATTCACCGGTCAGCACGTTGTAACCAATGTTCTTATTCTTCTTGGCAGCGGCTTCGCGGCGAACGCCATCAATGATGACCGAACCATCCTGCCCGGCGTTGGCGGCCAGTTTGCGGATGGGGGCTTCGAGCGCCTTGCGGACGATGTTGATGGCAACGCGCTCATCATCGTTTTCGGGCTTCAGTTCATCCAGCGCGCTAGCGGCATTAATCAGGGAGATTTCACCACCGGCCACAATGCCTTCTTCCACAGCGGCGCGCGCGGCAGAGAGAGCATCTTCAACGCGGTGTTTCTTCTCTTTGAGCTCGGTTTCGGTGGCAGCACCCACGCGGATAATCGCCACACCGCCGGCCAATTTCGCAACGCGTTCTTGCAGCTTCTCGCGGTCATAATCGCTGGTGCTCTTTTCGATTTCCACACGAATCTGCTCAACGCGGGCTTTAATCAGCTTCTCATCGCCCTTACCACCCACAATCGTGGTGTTGTCCTTATCCGCAGTCACCTTATCAGCGCGGCCCAGGTCGGCAATCGTAGCGGTCTCCAGCTTGCGGCCAGTTTCTTCGCTAATCACCGTACCGCCGGTCAGAATGGCAATATCCTGCAACATGGCCTTGCGGCGGTCACCGAAGCCAGGAGCCTTAACCGCCAGAACGTTCAGCATACCGCGCAGCTTGTTCAGCACCAGGGTCGCCAGAGCTTCGCCATCCACATCTTCAGCAATGATAACCAAATCGCGCTTGCCAATTTGGACGAGTTTTTCCAGAATCGGGACGATGTCGGCAGCGGCAGAAATCTTCTTTTCGTTGATGAGGATATACGGCTCATTGATGACCGCTTCCATGTGTTCGGCGTCAGTGACGAAGTAGGGCGAGATGTAGCCACGGTCGAACTGCATACCCTCAACGTATTCGGTCTCAAACTGGAGCGATTTGCTCTCTTCGACCGTGATAACGCCGTCTTTGCCGACCTTATCCATCACATCCGCAATCAGGTTACCGATTTCCGGGTCAGCCGCGGAGTTGGTGGCAACGGAGGCAATTTCTTCTTTGGTGTTGATGCTGACTGCACCTTTGCGGAGGGCCTCCACGACAGCATCGGTAGCGCGTTCAATACCGCGCTTGAGCATCATCGCGTTATAACCGGCGGCCAAGGCTTTGAGACCTTCGGTTACAATTGCATGTGCCAGTACAGTGCTGGTGGTCGTGCCGTCACCGGCGATGTCATTGGTCTTGGAAGCAGCTTCTTTCAACAGCTGGGCGCCCATGTTCTCGAACGGGTCAGACAGTTCGATTTCCTTGGCAACCGAAACGCCATCATGGGTAATGGTGGGCGAGCCAAACTTGCGGTCAATCGCCACATTGCGCCCTTTGGGGCCCAGGGTTGTCGCTACCGCATTGGCGACAATGTCCATACCATTCTTAAGTTTAGCGCGGGCTTCTTCCGTAAAAACGAGTTGTTTAGCAGCCATAGTTATACCTCTCGATGATTATTTGCTTTCGATGATGCCGAGAATATCGGACTCACGCAGGATGAGCACTTTCTTACCATCCAGCTTCAGTTCGGTGCCAGCATATTTGGCGAACAAAACACGATCACCAACCTTGACATCCATCGTAATCCGGTCGCCATCTTCATCGCGCGCACCCGGACCTACCGCAATCACATGTCCTTGCTGGGGTTTTTCCTTGGCAGTATCGGGTAGCACGATGCCACCAGCAGTCACTTCTTCCTGCTCGATGGGTTCGACTACGACACGGTCGCCGAGGGGTTTGATGGAAAGAGCCATATAACACACCTCCGAAAGATTTGGTTAAATTGACAAATGGGCAGAATTTTAGCACTCAATCATCTCGAGTGCTAACGGTATAATACCCGCCTCCCCCAGGCTCGTCAAGAGGAATTTATCAACTCTTATATTTCTCTGATATTAACAACACAGCCTGCGTATCCGATAAAATATAAACACACCCCTGTCCTTTCTCCACATCCAAAAACACATCACCACCTTCCCCGTTATCTGAAACCGAGGAAAACACATGAAACTCATCAGCATCAACATCGGTAAAGAACAAACCCTAGTGCGCCCAGGAAAAACTGAGCAAACCGGCATCTTTAAGCAACCCGTCCAGGGTGCAGTGCAAGTGACCTGGCAAGGATTACCAGGTGATTTTATTGGTGATAGCAAACATCACGGCGGCCCGGACCAAGCCATCTACATTTACGGCTGGACAGATTACGCATGGTGGGAAAAAGAACTTGGCCACTCCGTACAACCAGGCCTATTCGGCGAAAACCTAACCATCGAAGGTCTAGAATCTGCTCAATTCCACATCGGCGACCAACTACACATCGGCACAGTAATCCTGCAAGTCACCGCGCCTCGTATCCCATGCGGAACCCTGGCCGGACGGATGAACATGCCATCCTTTGTGCGGCAATTCCGTCAGGCCGAACGCCCTGGCTTATATTGCCGTGTATTACAAGAAGGAACACTTCAAGATGGTGATACAGTGACCATAGAAAAATTCACCGGCGAAACGGTCAGTTTGTTGGAAGCAATGCGCGATCATTACGAACCAAACCTAAGCGAAGCCTCCATCCACCGCTTTTTAGCAGCCCCTATTGCATTTCGTATGAGAAAGAAAAAAGAAGAACAGCTAGCGCAACTCCGAATCAGCAAGTAGCGATT
>QEXW01000132.1 GCA_003130845.1 Anaerolineae bacterium | reverse complement strand
GGATAGAACGAAACGCCAATCACATCAAACGGCACGTTGCGGCGAGGCAGGCTATCGAAGAACCAGCGGGCCATATCGTTTTTACCGCCTTCAGCAATGTGCAGCATCACCCGCGTCTGGCTAGAGCAATCTTTAACGGCCTGGTAACCGGTTGTGAGCAGGGCAGCCAGGTTATCCATCTGGTCATATCTGCCATCGGGCCACAGAATGCCGGCGTTGATTTCATTGCCCACCTGCACCATATCGGGCGGGGTACCTTGCGCAACCAGGCTGCTACAGACATCGTAGGTGTGGTCATAGACTGCCTGTTTGAGCTGCTCGAAGTTGTAATTGCTCCAGGCGGCGGGTTTGTTTTGTTTTCCGGGGTCGGCCCAATCATCGGAATAGTGGAAATCCACCAGCAGTTTAATGTCGTGTTGTTTCAGCCGCTGGGCAATAGACAAGATTTGCGCTTTGGTGTGATACCCATCGGCTGGGTCTACCCAGACGCGCAAGCGGGCATAGTTCAGGCCATTGTTTTTCATGATTTCGATGGCATCGGCTGGCGTGCCATCACTGTAGCGATAGACACCGCCCAAATCTTCCGATTTCTTCAGGCTGGAAATATCCGCGCCTAACACCGATAGCGTTGCTTGGCCTGGCGTCAATTCAATGTCATCGAAACTAACCCAACTTTTCGCCAGCCCAAACGAAGACAGTCGAATGGTACATTCGCCACCTGCGACTTCGGAGGAAACCACCAGTTGTATCCAGCGGTAGCCAGGCATACTCGACGGCACATAGACTCGCTTCTCTCCTTGGCCACAATCGAGCGCCAGGTACGTTTCATTGTTACCGCTGGAGCGTGTCCAGGCGCGCAAGGTGTACCAACCCTCCGCCAGGCCGTAAACAAGCTGTGAAGTCTCCACCCGATAGGCTTGGTCTTTTGTATGAGAAAGACGTAAACTGCCGGAATGTCCGTTCTTTTCCAGCCGAACAGCCTGCGCATCACCGGTCACCTTCCAGCCGGCGGGTAAGCCCTGGTCGTCCTGCTGCTCAAAGCCCGGGTTCTGGAGGTCGGCTGGCCCTGGCGTAGGGATAGAAGTTGGCGTGGGGGCGGGCAACGTCTCGGTGGGCGCAGGCAAGGTAGAGGGAGTGCAAGCAGCGATGGCTATGGCGGTCAAAAAGCCCAACAAGAACAGCACTTTGTTTCTACACATTGCTGCTCACCCTTTCACAGCGCCTTGCGTTAGGCCGCCAATGATATGGTCTTGCAACAAGAGATAGATGAGCATAATGGGGAGAGCGCCCATCAGCGCCCCAGCCGCAAACACCCCCCAGCGTTGCTGGAATTGCGCCCCAGCAAAAATCTGTAACCCAACCATCAGGGTATATTGCTCGGTGCTTTTGAGCAAAACCCGCGCCAGAACAAACTCACCATACGTGCCAATGTAACTAATGATGGCAATGACAATCAGGATAGGGCGCAGCAAAGGCAAAATCAACATGGTAAAAATTTGCCAATCGGAGGCCCCTTCCATCATGGCCGATTCGTCAATATCACGCGGAATGGTGTCAATATAGCCTTTGATGAGCCAGATATTGATTCCCATCGCCCCACCCAAATAGACCAAAATCAGACTGGCATGGGTGTTCAGGCCCAAAGAGGGGAACACATCGCCCAGTTGCGAAATCATCAAAAAGGTTGCCACCAGCGCTAATAGGCCCGGAAAAACGTTCAGCAATAAAATACCCTTCAGCATAGTCAGGCGACCCCGAAAGCGGAACCGCGAAAAAGCATAAGCGGCAACCGTTGTAATCGAGAGTGATAGCACGGAAGTAATGGACGAAATTTTGATGGAATTCCACATCCAACGCCAAAAGGGAAACTCTTTGGATGTAAGCAGTTTTTGATAGTTATCCAGCCCAGCATTGGCCGGAATCAGCGTTTGCGTGGCAAGCGAGCCGGTTGGATTGAACGAGGCGGAAATCATCCACAGCACAGGAAAAACGGAGAAGAAAATGAGAACTGCCGCAATCAGCAAGCGAATGGCAATGCTGAAATTTCGCCGCATTTTGGCAGAGTTAGAGATACGCTGGGCAAAGGAAACTCTAGACATTTTCACTGACCTCCTCCCACATGCGGGTATAACGAAACTGGAAGAGCGTTATGGCGCCAACGATAAAGAAGATGATGATGGTAATGGCTGAAGCAAAGCCATAGTTAATGCCCCGGCTGCCAGAAAACGCCAGGTTGTAAACATAACTAATCAGGATATCGGTGTGTCCGGCCGGCGTAGGCGAGCCAGCAATGGGCGGACCACCCGCATTGAACAGGTAAATTAGGTTGAAGTTATTGAAGTTGAAAGTAAACGAGGCCACCAACAACGGCCCAACGGCCACCAGCAGCAAAGGTAAGGTGATATAGCGGAACTGCTGCCAGGGGCTGGCGCCATCTACCTGCGCTGCCGCGTAATAATCTTCGGAAATGGATTGGAGCGCGCCGCTGCAAACCAGCATAAAATAGGGATAACTCAACCACAAATTGACCAGCAGGATAGCAATCTTGGCCCACCACTCATCGGTAAACCAGGGCGGTGACCAGCCAAACAGCGTGTTCATGGTGCGATTGATGACACCCAATTGTGGATTCATCATGCCGCGCCAAATCAGAATCGTAATCAGCGCGGGAACTGTGTAAGGAATAATCAGCAAAGAGCGGATAATTTTCTTGAATGGAAAACGCGGGTCATTGAACAAGACGGCAATTGCCAAGCCCAGCGAAAAGTTCAACAGCAAGCTAAAGAATGCAAAACCAAAGTTCCAGGTTATCACCCGCAGCAAGGGACCTCGCAGCGCCGGGCTAAGGAAAAAGTCTCTAAAGTTGTCAAATTGGACTGGCGCAATAAAGCCCGGTTGCAAAGATTGACCGCCCGGCGCCGTAAACGCGCCGCGCAAATTGCGGTACACCACCCCTGTTTCTTGGTTAATCATCGCGTCTTGCGCTTCATCATACACATACAGGGGCAAGAGTTCTGCGGCTTCTCCAGGAGAGCGAATTTGAATGGTCTTTCCGGCTTCTCCAAATTGAATTTCGGTCAGGTTTTTATCGGCAGCGGCCTGGAGTGTGCTCAAGCGCCGATAGCCTTCGATGGTTTTTGGAATGCCTTTTTCATCGAGTTCGCCCACCCCGGCTTGGCCCGGCGCCGCGCTTAAGAGTGGTTCACCCGGCTTGGCGAGATAGCCGTTCCCAGCCGCATCTTGCAGCCAAAGCGCATATTGCCCATCCGGCGAGCGATATGCCGTCCATTTGTACGATTGTCCTGAAGCGGGGAGGTATTTCAACTTCAGGATTTGCGCAATCGCTTGTTGCTTGGTGACGAGATGACCCTCCCCATAGTTGGTAAACGACACCCACACGGTAAAAACAATCGGGTAGATGGTGAACATCACCATTAAAACCAACCCGACCACCATCCAACGCAAGGGATAGGCCTTTGGGATGAGCAGAATGAGATTGACCGCCACCGTAATCATCGCCACGGCTGCTGCAAAGGGGAAATAGCCCAGAGAGGCCAATTGGGCAACGAACCAGGCAGCCGCCAAATCCAGAATCACCAAGAAGACCAAGCGGCTGACCAAGCCGGCCACTCCTGTGGATAGTTTCAGTTGATTAGGAACGTGTTTTGTCAAAAGACTCATTGCCTCATCCTTTCCCTGCTCTCGCCGAGTGAGCGGGTGAGAGCAAAGGCCGGGGAGCGCTCCCCCCGGCCTTGCACCTACAGGTTATTCGATGGTAACGGTTACCAAGCGCGTATTCGGGTCGTAAACAAAGGTGACTTTGGCATCTGCGGTGAGGTCTAACTTGTAGTTGGGGCCATCCTGCTTGCCATCCGAACCATAGTTGACCGTCCAAGCGCCATCCAGGGCTACTTTATACTCGTAAGAACCGGCTTTGAGATTGACTGTGAGCCGATACAGACCATCGTCGCCTTTCTTCATGGCAGAGGCCTGGCAGGCCGGGTCCCATGTGCCGCCACAACCCACCTGGTCTTGCCAGGTACCAGGCAGGTTGACCATGCCCGCCAGCGCACCGGCAATCAGGTCGCGGATTTGTTTGGCGGCGTCTTTCATGGCTTCTTCGGGGGTCATCTTACCGGTGACGGCAAGCGTAATGCCGTTATCGGCAGCCGTCCAAACCGAACCCATTTCGGGGATGTTGGGCATGGGAATCGCATTGATTCCGGCTTGTCCCATCGCCTTCAGGTCGGGGTCGTCGGTCTTTTCCAAAACAGACTTGAAGGCAGAAGGACGGTTGCCGGATTTGTACAGCTGCATCATCATGTCTTCGGTGGCAATGTATTCGGTCAGGAAAGCCTGGGCCAGCAACACGTTCTTGCTATAGGGGTTGACGAAAAAACCCTGCACGCCGCTAAACGGAGCGCCGTTATCGGGGAAGCTGGTTGCAATGGCATACGGCACGCCCGATTTGCGAATGCGGTCAAGCGCCCAGGGGCCGGCCATCAGGAAGGGGGCCTTGCCGGTCTCAAACAAGGAATGCGCTGTTTCGTAGTCGAAAGTTTCCGGAATCAGGCCTTCTTCTACAGCCGCTCTTACCCAAGCCACGCCGTCAATAAAACCTTGGCTGTCAATGCCCACATCTTGCGGATTCCAGGCGCCGCTTTCGGTCTTGCCGAAGATGTAGCCGCCTTTGGCTGTCCAAATGGGCAAGGCGTTATACAAGGCACCGGAAGAAATGGCAGTGGCATACTCTACTTTACCAGCCGCTTTGAGCTGGCGGCCAATTTCGAGCAATTCATCCCAGGTTTGGGGAGGAGTCTGCACCAGTTCAGTGTTGTAGAACAAGCCAATGTTTTCGGTGGCATACGGCATGCCGTACAACTTGCCATCGGTATAAGTAAAGGCTTCCAGCGCCGAGGGGACGAAGGCCTCTTGCTTATCGCCTAAATCGAGCGGGGCAACCAGGCCGCTGGCAACAAGCGCGCCAAGCCAGTCATGCACGCCCAGGTAAATATCGGGGCCTTTGCCAGCCGGAATTGCAATGATAGCCTGGGAGCGGATATCTTGCACGACGCCCAAATCTTCTACAACGAGTTTCACGTTGTATTCTGCCTGAAAGGCTTCAGCCAAACCCTGCAAAATGGGCGTACGTGTGTCATCGGCCCAAATAATCAGGGTCTCCAAAGGCTCTGCGGCCGGAGCCGAGGTGGGCGCCTCGGGGGCCGTTGCGGTCGGCTCTTGGGCAGGCGGCTGGGTGGCAGCCGGTGTCGGCGTGCCGCCTCCGCAAGCCGAAAGCACAAGGCTCATCAACAGAATGAGCGCAAAGACAGGGGTGATTTTCTTCATACGTTCCTTCTCCTTTATGAGAATGGGTGGATGAGTAGATGGCGAAAACGAACCCGCCAGAGTAAACAGTTACACCGTTGATTCTTGTCAGATTATAGAAAACTCGGCTGCGCGTGGCTTGTCTAAAAACCGGATAGTTTTGTCCCTGAACCGGATTCATCCCGTTCCACAGGACGCAGAGCAGTCAGCGCCGACCGAAAATGCTCATAGGTCAGTGGGTGGACCAGACATGCATCCGCGCCACACTCGCGAGCGCGGGCTTCATCGGCCAAGGCGACACATGCTAAGATTGGTATATCCAAACCGGAGACATCCTCAATCAATGCTTGCGCAGCTTGGAGTTGTTCAAGAGAGGTAAAAATAATGGCGGATGGCCGGGTTCGGCGGATTTCTCCGATCCAGGGATGGTAAGGATGTTGAATGAGTCGGTAGCCGCTCTGTTCGGCAAAGCGGGTCAGAAGATAGGCCAACCGTTCATCCTTCCCTACCATAAAAACGATAGGCTGCTGGGTTGTCTTGCTCATGGAATCTTCCTATGGACAACAAAAATGACAATGCCTCGGATAGCGCATCGTCATTATAGAAAAAACAATGCCTGTGGTCTTGATGAAAAGCGGGATTTTTTTGATAAATTCCGAACACTATCCCCAGGTTGGATTTTTGCGATACGCCTTGGGGGTCATGCCCATCTCGCGCAAAAAGGTACGGGTAAAATGTGCAGTATCGGCAAAACCAACCTCCACCGCCACTTGGGTAATGGATTGGTCGGTGGAGCGTAACAACTCGCAGGCCCGGCGAATTCGATAACGGCGGATGTAGGTCATGGGCGTAATCCCCAATTCTTGCCGAAAACAGTCTGTAAGATAATCGGCGCTCATCCCAATTTGGGCGGCAATTTCTTCGCGTGTGATGGGTTCAGCAAAATGAGCATGAATAAACGCCATCGCGCGGCGCACCAGTTGACGCGTTGCGCTGCTGATGGAAGCACGCCGCTCCAAAACGGCTTGCAGCCTGTCCAGAGTTTCCTGCGCGCTGAACAATCCTTTGCCTAAAATGCCAGCCACCCCCCGCGTGCAACGCTCTAGGTCAGAGTCAGAAAGTAAGCGGCCTGTCAGAATGACGATGGGAATATCACGGGTGCTTTCGCGGGCACGCAAAACGTCTAGCAGCGCAAAGCCATCCATTTCGGGCATGTTCAAATCAAGCAGTATCAGGTCGGGGTGAACATGCTCCAGCATGGTGAGTGCTTCCCGCCCATTGCGCGCCGTCAGAGCATGGCGTCCCAACTGTTCAACCAGGCGTGCGTGCAGGTCAAGGACGCCAGGGTCATCATCAACCACCAAAACCGTCTGAGGGTGAGAAGCAGGCCGCAGGAGTTGCGCCAATTCTTGG
>QEXW01000159.1 GCA_003130845.1 Anaerolineae bacterium | reverse complement strand
CTGCAGTAAAGCTCCACGGGGTCTTTTTGTCCTGCTGCGGGTAGGCCGCATCTTCACAGCCATTTCAATTTCACCGGGTCCATCGTTGAGACAGTGCTCTAGTTGTTACGCGGTTCGTGCGGGTCGGAACTTACCCGACAAGGAATTTCGCTCGGTTTACCTCGCTCTGTTTCCAGAGGAGCCGGACTTTATCTTTTTCTTCCAG
This sequence comes from Anaerolineae bacterium, assembly GCA_003130845.1. GTDB lineage: Bacteria > Chloroflexota > Anaerolineae > Anaerolineales > Villigracilaceae > UBA5195. Next base: position 3,341 of record QEXW01000159.1, on the reverse strand, counting down.
TATTCATCTCAGAAGCGATTTTGCGAATTTTCTCTAGGCCTTGCGACGTCAAGTGTTCTTTGCGCTCCATCAGGAGCAAAACATCACGAAACTTGAGAAAATCTACTTGCTTTTTGGTCTTGAGGGGATGTTTCTCGAAAAACGGTGTGATACGCTGACGCAGGTGGGTAAAATCTCTTACCCGATACGCCATCCGGTCTTCATGGTTGCGCCGGACGACCCCACACCCGAAGAACGTCTTGAGTGCGTACAAAATCTGCACATCGCGTTCATGCTGCACTACAGTAAACTCAGGTAAAACCTGGTATCCTGCTTGCATTTCAGGGTGAGGGTGTATTCCTACGTAAAAACACCCTTCTCCATCAACAAACCCTACAACCCATTGCGCTTCGAGGTTCGTACCGGTCGAAATCGAACGTGAAGTCTCTGAGGGTTCTTCTTGAAATTCGTCATTCATAGAAGCCTTCCCTGCGGATTGTCCCCATGTCCAGCAGATTTTTACTGCTCACCACATTCGTGAGCGAGTACTGCGTGGCTGTACGAGGAGTTTCCCGCATATAGTTCGATTTTACTAAGGCTCGCGAATGAACCTTAGGACCGTTATAGTTACGGCCGCCGTTCACCGGGGCTTCGGTTCAAAGCTTCGCTTGCGCTAACCTCTCCCCTTAACCTTCCGGCACTGGGCACGCGTCAGCCCCTATACTTCGCCTTACGGCTTAGCAGAGACCTGTGTTTTTGTTAAACAGTCACTAGAGCCAATTTACTGCGACCTGTCACCAGGTACCCCTTCTCCCGAAGTTACGGGGTCATGTTGCCTAGTTCCTTAACGATGGTTCTCCCGATCGCCTTGGTGCATTTACACCCATCTACCAGTGTCGGATTGCGGTACGGGCGCCCAAACTTCAACGCTTAGTGGCTTTTCTCGGCAGCGAGGCTCAATCACTTATGCCTTGGCGGCTCGCTCTTGCCTGGGCTCAGCTGGTGGATTTGCCTGCCAGCCTCAACGCCTCTGCAGATCGCACCTCCACATCCAATCGGAGGCTGACCTACCCCACTGCGTCCCCACATCGCTCTATTTAGGCGGTTCCGGAATGTTGACCGGATGTCCATCACCTACGCCTTTCGGCCTCGGCTAAGGCCCCGACTAACCCAACGCGGAATGACCTGGCGTTGGAAACCTTAGATTTACGGCGAACACGGTTCTCACGTGTTTGTACGCTACTCATGCCTGCATTCTCACTTCCGCCCGCTCCAGCCGTCCTTACGGTCGACCTTCCCCGCTGGCGGAACGCTCCCCTACCGACCCGACTGACGCCGAGTCCCATGGCTTCGGTACTACGCTTAGCCCCGTTAAGTTTTCCGCGCAAGGTCACTAGACCAGTAAGCTATTACGCACTTTTTAAAGGATGGCTGCTTCTAAGCCAACCTCCTGGTTGTTCAAGTAACCTCACCTCGTTTCCCACTTAGCGTAGATTTAAGGACCTTAGCCGATGATCTGGGCTGTTTCCCTTTCGACCCCGAAACTCATCTCCCGGAGTCCGACTGCTATGCTATGGAGTACTGGCATTCCGAGTTTGATTGGGTTCGGTAGGCAGTAAGCCCCCTAGCCCATTCAGTGCTGTACCTCCAGTACTAAACGCATAACGCTAGCCCTAAAGCTATTTCGGGGAGAACCAGCTATCTCCGAGTTCGTTTGGCATATCACCTCTACCCACAGGTCATCCCCTAACTTTGCAACGTTAGTAGGTTCGGGCCTCCACGAGTGGTTAGACTCGCTTCACCCTGCCCATGGGTAGCTCACCCGGTTTCGGGTCTAATCCCAGCGACTATACGCCCTATTCAGACTCGCTTTCGCTACGGCTTCGGGTGTCACTCCCTTAACCTCGCCACTGAGATTAACTCGCAGGCTCATTCTCCAAGAGGCACGCCGTCAGGCATAGCGCCGCGCACAAGATTTCTCTATAGCACCGACACGCCATTAGCCCTCCGACTGCTTGTAAGCTTACGGTTTCAGGTTCTATTTCACTCCCCTAACAGGGGTACTTTTCACCTTTCCCTCACGGTACTTGTTCACTATCGGTCGCCAAGCGTATTTAGCCTTGGAGAGTGGACTCCCCAGATTCCTGCCGGATTAGCGTGCCCGGCAGTACTCAGGTACCTTGCGGAAGTCAGTCCGTTTTCGCATACGGGGCTATTACCCTCTTTGGCAGGCTGTCCCACACCTTTCTGCTAACCGACTGATTTGTAACTTCACAATGCAAGGCCCTACAACCCCAGCCCGCAGGCTGGTTTGGGCTGTTCCCCGTTCGCTCGCCACTACTAGGGGAATGATTTCTTTTCCTCCGGGTACTTAGATGTTTCAGTTCCCCGGGTGCCCCTCCTCTAGCCTATGTGTTCAGCCAGAGGATGCTGGAGGTTCGCTCCAGCGGGTTTCCCCATTCGGAAATCTCCGGGTCGGCGCCTGTTAACGGCTCACCGGAGCTTATCGCAGTTTCCCACGTCCTTCATCGGCACTTGGCGCCTAAGGCATCCACCGTAAGCCCTTAGTAGCTTCTCCACGTGATACGGAGAAATTGATACTTTTTCATTCTACATTTGGCCTACAAATGTACTTACATGCTTTAGGTCAAAAAAACGATGTTATTCAATTGTCAAGGTTCTGGCTCACCGTTTGTTGAGCGGTGAGCGATGCACTCGAAGAGAGTTCAAGAGCATCGGTCAGCGTTCAACTTTGTAAGTTTCGACAAGGCGACCCGGCTCATCGCCGGGCCGCAAACGCGCCTTGCGATGGAAGCCTACTAAATGTCACAACACAACCAACGTCTTCAATGAACGTAGCACCTTTTTCTGCTTGAAACTTGATGCAGCTCTGTGGAGATGACGGGATTTGAACCCGTGACCTTCGCCTTGCAAAGGCGCTGCTCTCCCGCTGAGCTACATCCCCAAGCCACTTACACAGGTGGGCTTGACAGGATTCGAACCTGTGACCCCTGCGTTATCAGCACAGTGCTCTAACCAACTGAGCTACAAGCCCGCGCATGGCAACTCAACAACTGAGAAGTGATAAGAAATACTGCCCCTGCCGACCCCTGCGCACCGCGCGCAGAGGATTTGATTGGGAGCAGACCTGCGTGAGTAGGTCGCTCCAGACTCTAGAAAGGAGGTGATCCAGGCGCACCTTCCGGTACTCCTACCTTGTTACGACTTCGTCCCAGTCACCAGCACCACCTTCGACAGCGCCCTCCTTGCGGTTAGGCTACCGGCTTCAGGTGTTACCAGCTCCCATGACGTGACGGGCGGTGTGTACAAGGCCCGAGAACGTATTCAACGCACTATGGCTG
>QEXW01000131.1 GCA_003130845.1 Anaerolineae bacterium | reverse complement strand
GCAGGCCACTCGGCCCGAGCAAGTTGCAGGAATTCTTGGGCGGTGGCTCCGCGTGGCCCACGAATGGCGCGTCCATCTGGCAAATGCACTTGAATAGTGGGGAAAGGTTGGGTAAATTCAAAGACGGACATGCGACAGATTAGATAGCTTTATCAGCAGCTTTTCCGGTTGATGAGCAAATGCATTGAGCGGGAGTTTACCTTCGGTCAGCGCCAGCAAGGTTTCGGTCAGCAACTGGTTGACCGGGGTAGGAATTCCCAGGCGTTGCCCCGCGCGAACAACCGCCCCATGCAGGTAGGTCACTTCGCTTTGTTTACGCCCGGCGTGCAAGTCAATGTGAAAGGATGGCATTTTTGCGCCACGACCAGCCCCGGCAGCCCGTGATAAGAAGGGCTTGGAGAGCCAGAAGGGCAGCCGGGTTGCAAAAGCCAAGGCGCGGACAGGCGTGCCAGGCAAATCTACCACCCGGATGCCTTGCGCCTTCATCACCGACAAACACTCGCGTAGTTGTTCGATTTCTAATTGATATAGACCAGGATGGGCAAACACTTCGGCCGGGGTCATATCCAGAATGGCCGAGGTGGGGTTCGCCAACAAGTTGGTGAGCATTTTCGACCATTTCATATCGGCAGCATTGGGGAAAAGTTTGGCATTGAGATAGGCTGCATCCAGTGCCTTCACCAAGCGCGCCGAAAGGGGATGACCAGCCGCAACACCCACACCCCGTAATTTTTCTAACACAATTTGACCAGGGCCTTTGCGCCCGACGGCCGAGGTCACCGTGCCGTAGATGACCTTTTCGGCGCCAAGAGCCGCAGCGATGGCGGGTTCGTTCTCCACGCCGTTCTGCAGGCACAGCACGGGGGGGAGTTCCGCTGGGTTAACCGAGGCGGTGAGTGAACGCAAGGCCGCTTCGGTATCAAACGATTTGGGAGCAAACAGCATCACGTCAAAGCGCATTTGAGATAGCGCTTCGGGCAAAGAGGCAGTAAATTGTACCGCCGGCGGATGGAGGGCAAAATGTGCCTGCTTGCGGCGCGGGTCTATGCCCAAGTCAAGCGTCATACCGTGCGTGCGCAGACTCTCTACGACCTGCGGCTGTTCTAAAAAAACAACGGTATGACCCGCCAATGCCAGCGAGCCGCCGATGTAGGTGCCGATGGCACCAGCACCAAGAGAGAGAATGTTGAGTTTATCCATGTCGGTTTTTAAGAAGCGTTATTTGAAGCGCGGGTCACGCTGTAAGGTCAGACGTAGACCGTATCCCAACGGGATGGAGGGACGATACCCCAATTTGGTGGCGGCCAAGGTCAGGTCAGCACACATGCGCGAGACGCCGCCCGAGGTCTTGGGGTTATAAATGGCTTCCGATTTGCTGTTCGTAACTTCTATCACGGCTTTCACCAGCTCGCGCACTGAAGTCTCTTTACCCGAGCCGATGTTGATTACCAGACCATCTACACCCGGAGCGGTCGAAGCAGCGATGAGGGCTGAAACCACATCATCCACATAGACGTAATCACGCGTTTGAGAGCCATCCCCATGAATGACCAACGAGCCATTCCGCAGCGCCTGCCGCAAGAAATATGGAATAACCGGCGGGTGTGAGGCAGGTAAGTGTTGCCCTGGCCCATAGGCGTTGAAGACGCGCAAGCAAACGGTTTCGATGTTCCACAGGTCTCCAATGGTGTTGACGTAATATTCAGCAGCCAATTTCGAGACGGCATACGGCGAACGTGGATTGGGGGGCATCGTTTCGCGCAGAGGCTGTTCGGCTTGGTCGCCATAAATGGCGCCGGAGGAAACGAAGACAACCCGCCGCACGCCGACATCGCGCATGGCCTCCATCAGACTTACCGTGCCGCCCACGTTAACGGCGTTATATTCACGCGGGTAGAGAATGGATTCGGGCACCGAAACGCGCGCGGCCAGATGATAGACGCAATCAACGTCCTGCAGCAGGGTCCACAACTTGGGGCGGTCGTTGACATCGCCGCGCGTAAAATGGACATCGGGTGAAAGCGATTGAGGGTCACCGGTAGAGAGGTCATCCAGTCCGCGCACCAAGTGGCCTTCACGCACCAATTGGTTGGCAAGCGCCGAACCCAAAAAACCAGCAGCGCCCGTGACGAGAAAGTTCATAACACTACCGCGCCGATACGTAACGAGGGATAGGATGGGAATTCGGCTGAATCGAGGAGTCCATCACGTGTGGGCAGCCATCCCAAATTTCTTGGGGATAGATGATTTGATTGGTGCCGGGTAGTTGTTCCATAAACATGCCTGTATTTAGATTGATGCCAAAAGGTAAGTATGCCTTATAGGCCAGTTGGCTGCAATAAAAGGCTGCCTCGGTATCGGGGTCTAAAAAGTTTAAATTGTATGGTTTGCCAACCTGTGCCAGGCAATAAGCAGCCACACCTTCCCGAATGGCAATTTCCTCTTCACGGCTCAAGCCAATGTTTCGTAAAGGATACGCTACGCCGTAGAACGTATCTACCAGCATACCGCGCTCTGGCATAATGTGTTCGGAGTCCCAGCGTCCTTCGCGCACTTCAAACGTGACAACACCCAGAGCGCCTGCTTCGACACAGCGACCTTCTGGGCCAACATATATGGCGATATGGTCCACATCGCCAGGGACAAGCAGGCCCACCAAGCGCCAAAATTCACCCGGCAGAATATCGGGTTTGCCGTTCATGGTGCAAATGATGTCACCGGTTTGGACTGGAATGCTATTGATTTCATAGGAATATATCATCGTACACGCTCCATTCCCGATTATACGCCATGCCGAACCTGCGGTTGTTCTCTTCTCGGTTTTTCCTATTCAAATCAGAGTGTTGGGGTATAAAATAGGATATGCTGCGCATTCAGTTGTTCGGCGCCCCAGCCGTGTATGACGAAACCGGAAAGCCCCTGGTCATTCCTCGCCGCTTAACGCGCGCCTTACTGTACTACCTAGCTGCCCAAGGTCACCCTGTAACCCGTGACCATCTGATTGACCGTTTTTGGCCCGAGGAACCCTTGGAAAAGGCACGCGCTTCGCTACGCGATGCACTGAGCAAGTTACGCGAGGCCCTGCCTGAAAAAAACCTGCTACAAGCCACACGTGAGAACGTCACACTGGATTTTCAACGTGTGACTGTGGACTTGCTTGAAATCCAAACCTGGTTGGCCTCTATTCACGCAACGTTGCGGAAAGTTCCCGAAAACGCCCCCCTGCCCGCTGAAACCTATCGTCAAATGCTTAAGGTGTTGCAAACGTGGGATGGACGTAATTTTTTACCCGGCGGCGATGTGGAATATTCTGAAGAATTAAGCGATTGGATGCGTGAAACAGAAGAGGCAATCACCAAGCAATTGATACGCCTTGCTCGCCGCTTGGCAGCACACGAAGCCGCCACCGGTAATCCAGACCAAGCCAATCATTGGTTGAGGCAGGTGTTGCAATTTGATGAATTCGATGCAGATACGCACCAGGCTATTCTCGAAAATTAT
>QEXW01000130.1 GCA_003130845.1 Anaerolineae bacterium | reverse complement strand
GCAAGACACCTGTTCCCTCTCCCAGCGGGAGACAAGGACGGTCAGCAAGACACCTGTTCCCTCTCCCAGCGGGAGACAAGGACGGTCAGAAAGACACCTGTTCCCTCTCCCAGCGGGAGAGGGTTAGGGTGAGGGCAAATCGTTATCAAAAAAAGGAAACACCGTATGCGCCTCCATCCCAAACTCCTCTTCTCTCTTCTCGCCTTCAGCCTGCTGCTCACGGCCTGCGCCGGGCAAGCCAACGCCCAGGCCAGCGTCACCACCCAGCCGGTTGCCACTGTCACGCTGGGCAGCACCATCGAAGCCAGCGGCACGCTCAGCGCCGGGCAGCTGACCACGCTCACCTGGGGCACCAGCGGCGTCATCGAGACGGTCAACGTGCAGCCCGGCAGTCAGGTCAAAAAAGGTGACATTCTCGCCACCTTGCGGCTGGATTCGGTCCCGGCCAGCATCCTCCAGGCCCGCGCCAATCAGGCAGCCGCCGAAGAGACCCTGGCTGACCTGCAAAACAACGCGCTCACCCTTACCCAGGCCGAGCTAGATGTGGTCAACGCCGAGCAGGCCCTGGCCGAAGCCGAAAAAACCTACGCCTCGTTAGATTATCCCCGCGCCTCCGAGGCGCTGATAAAAAATACAGAAGCGCAAATCCGCCAGGCGGAACAAAACGTAGCCCGCGCCGCCGACCGCTATCGCGCTGTGCAAAACCTGCCCGATGGCGACTCGCGTAAGACCGAAGCCGCCCTGGCACTCACCAACGCCCAACTCAACCTCAACAACCTGAAAGCCAAACTCAACTGGTACACCGGCAAAGCCGACCCCAAAGACTATGAAGAAGCCCGCCTGAACGTAGAAAAAGCCAAAATTCAACTCCAAAATGCGCAACGCACGCTGGAACGCCTGAAGAACGGCGAACCTTCGGCAGAGTTGGCGCAGGCCGAAGCGAATCTGGCCTCGGCCCGCGAGCAGGCCCAAGCGATGTACATCATCGCCCCGTTTGATGGCGAAGTGATTGTCTTATACGCCCAGGCAGGACAAGTGGTCGAAAAAGGCACAACCGCGCTCGGCCTGGTAGATTACAGCACCCTCAAAGTCGAACTTGCCATTGACGAATCCGAAATTACGCAGGTCAAGGTAGGCGACCCGGCAGAAATTACGATGGATTCCCTGCCCGGCGTCACGCTCAAAGGCCAAGTCAGCCTAATTGACCCCATCGGTCAGACCATCAGCGGCTTGGTGAAATACACCGTCATCGTCTCGGTCGAGCGGCCCGAAACATCCCTGCTCTTCGGCGCAACGGCCAATGTCATCATCACCACCGGCGAGCCGCGCGCCCTGTTGGCCGTGCCGATTGGCGCTGTGCTGACCGACAGCCAGGGTGAATATGTCCTGCGTGTCAATGCTGATGGTTCAACGCAGCGGGTAGAAATTGAAACCGGCGACCTGGCGGGCGGGTTGGTGACTCTCACCAAAAGTGGCGGGCTAAAAGAAGGCGACCTTGTGCAAGTCGGAACCACAGCCGAGACCCAACAACAGCAAGACCAGCCGCGCGGCCCCGGCGGGTTTGGCCCCTTCGGAGGTTGAGATGGCTCTCATCGAACTTCGCAGCCTGACCAAAGTGTTTCAGATGGGTGAAAACGCCGTCCATGCCCTGGCAGGCGTCTCACTCGACATCGAAAAAGGCGAAATGCTCGCCATCATGGGGCCTTCGGGGTCGGGCAAAAGCACGCTCATGTCCATCATCGGCTGCCTGGATGTGCCAACCAGCGGCTCGTATCTGCTGGATGGGCAGGCAGTGGAAAAACTCAAAGACTCGCAACTGGCGCAGGTGCGCAATCGCAAAATCGGGTTCGTCTTTCAGCAATTCAACCTGCTCTCGCGCACCAGCGCGCTCGAAAATGTGCTGCTGCCGCTGGGCTATGCCGGCCTGGGGGCGCGCGCCAGCCGCGAGAAGGCGCTCAAAGCGTTGGAGATGGTCGGTTTGAGCCAGCGCGTGAAACACCACCCCGCCGAACTCTCCGGCGGGCAGCAGCAGCGCGTAGCAATTGCCCGCGCCCTGGTGAACGAACCGGCCATTCTGATTGCCGATGAACCCACCGGCGCGCTGGATAGCAAAACCGGCGAGGAAGTGATGGGACTGTTCCAACGCCTGCACCGCGAGTTTGGACAGACGGTCATCATCGTGACTCATGACCCCTTCGTTGCTCGTCACACCCATCGCATTGTGCGTTTGGCCGATGGCCGCATCGTAGCCGATATGCCCAACCCCAACCCCATCCCGGCCGGCACGCCGCGCCCTGAATTGGAGATATGACCATGCTGCTCACCCAAAACATTCTCACCGCCTTGCGCAGCCTGATGGCAAACAAATTGCGCTCGGCCCTCACCATCTTGGGGATTGTCATCGGCGTAGCGGCAGTCGTCGCGCTCATGGCAATTGGCAACGGCGCCACCAGCGACATCACCAGCCAGATTCAAAGCGCCGGGACCAACCTGCTCTCCATCCAATCAGGCCGAATGCAACGCCCGCAAGCCGGGGGCGCGCCGCCCTCCTTTTCACCGCTCACGCTCAAAGACTACCAGGCGCTGCAAGCCGGTCTTTCGGATGTGGCCGGCATTGCCCCGGTCTATGCCACCAACGCCACCGTCGTCTTTCAGGCCGATAGTTACAGCGTCTCCGTCACCGGCACAAGCGAAGACTATCTCAAAGTGTTTTCTTACGAGCTGGACAAGGGGCGTTTTTTCACCGCGAGCGACCGCCAGAGCGTGAAGCAGGTGGCCGTGCTGGGCGCCACCACCGCCGGGGAACTCTTTCCGAATGCCGAACCGGTCGGCCAATCCATCAAAATCAACGACGTGCGCTTTACGGTGATTGGCGTTCTCAAAGCCAAGGGCAGTTCCGGCTTCAGCGACCCCGATGATATTGTGCTGATTCCGCTCGAAACGGGCTATCTCAAATTGTTCGGCGCCAATGCCATTCGCAACGGGCAGAAAACGCTCAACACCATTGCCGTCTCGGCGGCTTCGCCGGATGTGGTGGATTCGATCAAAACGCAAATCAACTTCATCCTGCGCCGCCAGCACAAACTGAGCGCCGAAGCCGAAAACGACTTCCGCGTGCAGAGCCAGAGCGATATGCTCGAAACGCTCAGCACCGTCACCACCACCCTGACTACGTTCCTCGGCGCGATAGCCGCCATCTCGCTGCTGGTGGGCGGAATTGGCATTATGAACATCACCCTGGTCTCGGTCAGCGAGCGCACGCGCGAAATTGGCCTGCGCAAAGCGGTTGGCGCACGCAAAGACCATATCCTGATTCAATTCCTAATAGAGACGATGACCCTCAGCCTGCTGGGTGGCCTGCTGGGCATTGGGCTGGGCGTGGGCATCGCCCAAACCGTCAGCGCGTTGGGGCTGATTAATTCGCTGGTGACGGCCTCCTCCATCCTGCTGGCTTTCACCTTTTCGCTGGCCATTGGCCTGTTCTTCGGCCTCTACCCGGCCTGGCGCGCCGCCAACCTGCACCCAATGGAAGCCTTGCGCTCGGAGTAATCTCTATCCATCCTCTGGTTGCTCTTATGAAAAATCCACCTCCTAAATCTCTGCTTACAATCAGCATGTTGCTCATCCTACTCGCGCTCGTCAGCCTGGTCATGCCGTTCCTAAGCGGTCAGCGCCCGACGGGGAACGTTCCACAAAACAGGCCGGAAAATGTCTCGCCCCCAGCGGGGAATGGCAACTTCCAGCCAGGCAGCGGCGGCTTTCCGCAGCGCCCTGGCGGGGTGGGCATGTTCGGACCGGTCAGCCTGCTTCGCTCGCTCGGCCTGGGTGGAATGTACATCAATCTTGGCATGGCGGTCATTGGCGTGGGATTGAGCGCGCTGGCGGCCTTCTGGGTCTGGAAAAAAAAGAAGGCCGGCTTGAACCTGGCCCTCTTGCTCGCAATCACCTTTTTGTTGGGCGCGCTGCCGGGCGTCTTCTCCGGTCTGCGGACGATGGACGCCGCCACCATCCTGCGTTATGCCCTCAACCTGCTCAGCGCGGGCGCGTCGCTGGTCGTCCTGGCGATGAGCAGCCTGCCCTCGGTGCGGGATGAAGTCGAATAAACCTACATCCTAAACACCCCGAACCCGCCTTCTTCCTCCGGCGCGTTCAACACCACCGAGAGCGCCAGTCCCAACACCTGACGGGTATCCACCGGGTCTAAAACACCATCATCCCACAAACGCGCCGTCGAATAATACGGATTGCCCTCGCGTTCGTATTTCTCCAAGATGGGACGTTTGAATTCGTCGGCGGCTTCTGGCGATAGGAGCGGCTTGCCTTCGCGGACCAGCTGCTCCTGCTTGACCGTTAACAGCACATTGGCGGCCTGCTCCCCGCCCATCACGCTAATGCGGGCATTCGGCCACATCCACAGAAAGCGCGGGTTATACGCCCGCCCGCACATGCCATAATTCCCAGCCCCAAACGAACCGCCGATGATGACGGTCAGTTTTGGCACGCGAGCGGTTGCCACCGCATGGACGAGTTTGGCGCCATCTTTGGCAATTCCGCCCGCTTCATACTCTTTGCCCACCATAAACCCGGTGATGTTTTGCAAAAAGAGCAGCGGAATGCCGCGCTGTTGGCATAATTCGATGAAATGCGCGCCTTTTAGGGCCGATTCGCTAAACAGGACGCCGTTGTTGGCAAGAATGCCGACCAGATACCCATAAATACGCGCAAACCCGGTCACCAGCGTCGTGCCATAGCGTGCCTTAAACTCACGAAATTTGCTGCCATCCACCAGCCGGGCGATGATTTCGCGCACGTCATACGTCTCGCGAAACGTGCGCGGCAGGATACCGTAGATTTCTTCGGCAGGGTAGAGCGGCTCTTCGGGGGCAGAGACGAGGCCATCTACTGAGCCTGTATTACGCTTGGGCAGGCTTTCCACAATCCCGCGCAAAATCTCAATGGCGTGTTCATCGTCTTCGGCAAAATGGTCGGCCACACCGCTCTTGCGGGTGTGAATGTCCGCGCCGCCCAATTCTTCAGCAGTCACGTCTTCGCCGGTGGCGGCCTTGACGAGTGGCGGCCCGCCCAGGAAAATCGTCCCCGTGCCGCGCACAATCACTGCCTCGTCGCTCATGGCCGGCACATACGCCCCGCCCGCCGTGCAGCTACCCATCACCGCCGCAATTTGCGGAATGCCTTTGGCGCTCATGCGCGCCTGGTTGTAGAAAATGCGCCCGAAATGATTGGAATCAGGGAAGACTTCATCCTGCAAAGGCAGGAAGGCCCCGCCCGAATCGACCAGGTACAAGCAGGGCAGGCCGTTTTCCTCGGCAATCTGCTGGGCGCGCAAATGCTTCTTCACCGTTATCGGAAAGTAGGTGCCACCCTTGACGGTAGCGTCGTTGGCCACAATCAGCACCTGGCGGCCCGCAACGCGCCCAATGCCGGTCACAATGCCTGCGCCGGGCGCTTCGCCATCGTACAGTTCCCACGCCGCCAAAGGGGAAAGTTCCAGGAAGGGCGAGCCGGGGTCGAGCAGGCGTTCAATCCGCTCGCGCACAAACAGTTTTCCCTGTTCCTCTTGCCGGCGGCGATACTTTTCGCCGCCCCCTTGGCGAACCTGCGCCAGCCGCGCGCGCAGTTCTTCGGCCAACCTGCGGTGATGTGCCGCATTGGCGCGAAAATCGGGAGAATCGGGGTCAATATGGGTGGGAAGAGTTTCCATGTTTCGATTCTAGCGCAAGATAGCCGCGCGCGCTACACAATCGAGACTTCCGCGCCCTCATAGCTAGTTCCCAACTCAAAGATGCGCGCCGTCAGCCCGGCTTGCTCGAAAGCCCGCTGCATGGCCTTGCCAACGCCCCCATCCTTATGCGCAGAGAAGGCAATCAAACTCGGCCCAGCCCCCGAAAGCGCCACGGCCGCCGCCCCCGCCTGGCGCGCTGCCTGCATCGCCGCCTGCGCCCCCGGAATGAGCGGAATACGATACGGCTGATGCAAACGGTCTGTCATGGCCTTGCCTAATAAATCCAAATCACCGGTGCGCAACGCTTCTGTGACCAATACAGCACGGCTGATGTTGTAAATAGCATCGGCGCGGTCCACTTGCTTGGGCAGGATGGCGCGCGCCTGTTTGGTGGGGAAGTCGAAATCGGGCAGGACGACCGTGACGTGCATGGGGGAGCGGTTGGCCTTGGCCGGCAGTTTGAGCGAGATGACGCGTTCCTCGTACACAATCGAGGCCACCAATCCGCCCAACATGGCCGGGGCGACGTTATCCGGGTGACCTTCAATTTCAATCGCCAATTTTAAGATTTCTTCATCACGAAACGGGTTTCCAAGCAAAGCATTTGCTCCGAGTAACCCGGTCAGTAACGCCGCAGAAGAAGACCCCAGCCCGGAACTAATCGGAACACGGTTTAAACAGCGAATGCGCATCCCTGTACAAGGCTTTTTCACCAAGTCGTAAATTTTAAGGGCGGCTTCCACAATGGCGTTTTCGGCATTCAGCGGCAATTTGCCTTCCCCCTCGCCTTGCACACTGACCGTTATCTGGTAATTGTCCGTAGGGGTGAACTCGGTTTCGTTCCACAAGTCAAGCGCCAACCCCAGGGCATCGAACCCGGGGCCAAGGTTGGCTGTGGTGGCAGGGACTTTAACAACAATTTTCATTGGGTTTTCTCCGTTGCCCCAAACGATGGGCATTTTTGAAGCGGAATTATAGTTGATTTTCCCGCCGCCCTACTTGTAAACCAACACCTGCCGCCCTTGTGCTTTTTCGCCGAACTTTGTATAATATAGAATAAATGTTCTAAAAGCGGAGGTTCGCTATGAACGTAGGCATGTTATGGCTCGCTAGCGAGAAAACAGCAAGTATCCCGGCAATGGTGGCCCATGCCGCAGAACATTACCGGCAAAAATATGGCAAGTCGCCCAATTTGTGCTTTGTGCATCCCAGTTTGCTCGAAAATGCCGCCCAGCCCGAACAACCCCCTCCCATCACAGTAAAGCCTGATAAAACCATCTTGCCCGGTTTGCTCTGGATTGGCGTAGAAGATACTGACTAAAGCGATTGCCAGGCCAGGACAAGGAACCAACGCCCGGATATAGACCCCTCGTGTCAGACACTCCCGTATGATATGCCTCCCACCTGCCGGGACTCTGCACCTCCGAGGCTGGACCGTTGAACCCTGACCCTGGCAATACCAAAACGACACTGCGCCACGCTGGGGGAAGCGCGCCGTGTCTGACACTGGCATCATGCAAGGGCAGTCTCCAAAGGCTGCCCTTGCTCATTTGTTGTAAAATCAGTCATCATATTGAGATGGATTAAAAGTGAGAGAAAGGCTGACCTATGACTTACCCCATCATCCAGCGCGAATTAACCATTCACCTGCATAACGGAAACTGGTACCTGCGTCCAATCCAAGACGAGGAACGTATCCTGGGGCCGGTAGATTATGGCTGGTATCGCTTCAACATCTATCCAGATAGTTTCACATTTGGTGAAGGGTTGCTGGCAGGCAGTTCCATTCCCGGTTCGCGGCGGTTGGTGTTTTGTTCATGGAGCACGCTATGGGATGGGTTCTTCATCTCCAGTATGGGTGGTGCGGCATATACATTTCACGGTGTAGGTGTCAACTACGTTGCCCTGCGCGGCGTAGCCCCAGAACCGTGCGTCGTTTTGCTTAACCACAAAGCCGGCGAAGTACAAGTGCGCATCGAACCCGTTAATGTTGAAGCCCTGTGGGCCGGTTACGCCAGCCCAGAGGGAGAACTGCTGATTGGTTTTTATGCACTCCAACAAGCCTTGTTCGACCGCTACGCCAGCGAATACACCGACAAAAACGTGCGCATCTGCACCATTGGCCCAGCCGCCAAATATACACGTGAAGGCGCCATTGGCTCTAGCACCGTGCGCAATGGTCAATTGACAGCCGTCGTAGACTGGGCTGGACGCGGCGGCTTGGGTAGCCGGTTATTGCGACGGCACAATGTGGCCGCCATCATCTTCGGCGGCGATTGGGAAGACCCAGACCTGCGTGATTCTGCCGAAATTGATGCCTACTTCCTAGAACACTTCGGCAAGAAAACCATTCAAACCAGTTTAGGTCTCACGGAAAAGTATCGGTATGTGCCGGAATTTGAAACCGGCGGCACCTTTGGCGTCAACATGCGCGACCTGAATGAGCGGATTTTGAGCTTCAATTACACCTCCATCTACCAGCCTGTCGAAGCACGGCTCAAGCAACATGAAAACTTCATCTTGCAACACTACCTGGCACAATTCAACGAGGAAACCATCAAGCCCAAAAAATTCCAAAACTGTGGCGAGCCGTGTCCGGTGGTGTGCAAAAAAATGTTTGGGCGCTATAAAAAAGACTATGAACCATATCACGTTCTTGGCCCACAAGTCGGCGTCTTCGACCAGCGCGCAGCAGAACTCCTGAACGATTTCACCGATGCCATGGGGTTTGATTCGATTCAAACCGGCGGCACCTTGGCTTGGATTATGGAACTGGTTCACGAAGGCTTGATAGACCCCCTGGAATTTGGCTTCCCCCCTGCCAGCGAAATGCGCTTCGGCTGGGCGGATGACCCAGCCACGTTCGACCTAGCCGCCGATAGCATGAAAAATGCCCGCTATGCCATTGAAGTCTTGCGTGCCATTCTTTTCGAGCCAAAGGCAGAAGTCTTCCGGTACGGCATCCGCGTTGCAGCGCGCAAAATAGACAAACGCTTAGGCATCCGCAGCATTGACCGCGCCGTGTTCATCTCTCACGGCGACGAGGGCTGTATGGTGCCAAACCAATACTGGGTGCCGGGGATGCTCAGCCCAATGCCCATGATGGGCAAATACTTTGTCTATTATGGAGTAGATTTTCTACCACCAGAAATGCTTGGGCGAAAAAACGTTGAACGAATGACTTACGAATTGTTCAATGAAAATAGCGGTATCTGTCGTTTTCATCGCAAATGGGCCGAGGTCATCACGGATGAAATTTTACAAGCCCATTACGGACTGAAAACCGACTACAAAGCCCATCAGTTTCGCTTAGCGTATGAAATCTATGAACGCGAAGCACCCAAAATCATCTATTGGGAAAGCGAACGCGTCATTGATTTGGTCATGGGCTATCTCGAACAATGGGAAGCGGATGGGCTGCGCGACCCCGACCTGCTTTACTGGTTGGAACGCTTCCGCGCCGATAAATTTACTGCCGCGCGTGACTACTGGCAGGCCATCCGTGCGGGCATTCACGCCGCCTTCCAAGCCGGGCCTGCCGCAATTCCTGATAACTTCACCCCCGGACAGCAAAAAGCACGGCAAAATCCAGACACCTAATCACCCCACAAAAGGGTGAGTCAGCCCAACGCTTGCCCTATTGATAGACAAACAAGCGGCAAATACGAAAGCCATCCACCCTGATTGCTGGCCATTACAGGCAAGTAGAAGCCTGAACTGACCACAATAAATAAAACATTTGTACTATAATTATTGGTTGATTTCCCTTTCAAAAAATCGAGGCAAGATGTCACAGAACGTCATTCGTGTGGTCGGCGCCCGCCAACACAACTTAAAAAATATCACGGTCGAAATTCCCCGCGATAAATTCGTAGTCATCACCGGGCTTTCCGGCTCTGGTAAATCCTCTCTGGCATTCGACACCATCTTCGCCGAAGGCCAGCGGCGATATGTCGAATCGCTCTCGGCATACGCCCGGCAATTCATCGGCCAAATGGACAAGCCCGATGTAGATTACATCGAGGGGCTGTCCCCCGCCGTTTCCATTGACCAAAAATCTACCAGCCATAACCCGCGCTCCACGGTTGGCACCGTCACCGAAATTTATGACTACCTGCGCTTGCTGTATGCGCGGGTCGGAACCCCGCACTGTCCGGTTTGTGGCCGCGAGGTAGTGAAACAATCGGCGCAAGAGATTGTAGAAGCCATCGAGAAACTCCCCGGTGGTACGCGCATTCTGATTCTTGCGCCGGTTGTGCGCGGGCGCAAAGGAACCTATCAGGCTGTGTTTGAGGAAATCCGCAAAGCAGGCTTTACCCGCGCGCGCGTGGATGGAAAAGTGGTCAGTTTAGATGATGAAATCGAACTTGACCGCTACAAACAGCACAATATTGATGCAGTCGTAGACCGACTCATCATCCAACAACCAGAAAACGAGCAAGAAGAACAACAGTTCCGTACCCGGCTGACCGATTCGGTCGAGACAGCGCTCAAGTTTGGCGAAGGATATGTCACCATCTCCGTAATCAACGAGCCATCGCCTGTGGATATGTTTTTTTCCGAAAACTTATCCTGTCCCGAACACGGGGTGAGCCTGCCTGAAATCGAGCCGCGCACGTTCTCGTTCAATACCCCGCAAGGCGCCTGCCCCGAATGCCAGGGACTTGGCTCCAAGCTAGAAATTGACCCACAACGGGTCGTTGACCCAGAAAAATCGCTTAACGAAGGTGCGTTAATTGCCATGGAATGGGGTGGCATGCGCGAAGAGAGTAACGGTGGCTATTACTGGCAAATGCTAGAAGCCATGGCGCATCACTATCACATTGACCTGAACAAACCCTTCCGCGACCTGACACCGCAGCAACAAGACCTCATCTTGCGCGGCACCCAGGGCGAACGCGTACGTGTGCACTATCGCAACCGCGAGGGCCGCACCGCCAGTTTCGAGGCTGCGTTTGAAGGGGTCATTCCTAACTTAGAGCGGCGCTACCGCGAAACCAATTCCGAATATATCCGCACCAAAATCAGTGAATACATGAGCGACCGCCCTTGTCCCGCCTGCCAGGGAAAACGCTTGCGACCGGAAGCACTCGCCGTGACGGTAGCCGACGTGAACATTCTAGAAGTGACCGACTGGCCCATCAACAAAGCGCTGGCGTGGGCGCAAACTTTGGCCGGCCCCCAAACGCCGCTCAATCCACGTCAGCAGGCCATCGCCGAGCGCATTCTAAAAGAAATCATTGCCCGCCTTGGTTTCTTGGTGAATGTTGGGCTAGATTATCTCACCCTACGCCGTTCGGCTGCCACCCTTAGTGGCGGCGAGGCCCAGCGCATCCGTCTCGCCACGCAAGTCGGCTCACGGCTGGTAGGCGTACTGTATGTATTAGATGAACCCTCCATCGGCCTGCATCCGCGCGACAATGACCGCCTGCTGGCGACCCTCAAAGGTCTGCGCGACTTAGGCAACACGGTGCTGGTGGTAGAACATGATGATGAAACCATCCGTTCCGCCGACTGGGTGATTGACTTGGGCCCGGCAGCGGGCGCCCATGGCGGCGAAATTGTCGCGCAAGGCACACCGCAAGACATCTTACATCATCCTTCTTCCCTCACAGGCGCTTATCTTTCGGGGCGCAAAGCCGTGCCGGTGCCAGCACAACGACGTAATGGCAACGGCAAAACGCTCAAAATCATTGGCGCCCGCGCCAACAACCTGAAAAACATCACCGTTGAAATTCCGCTTGGACGTTTGGTTTGTATTACCGGCGTAAGTGGGTCGGGCAAATCTACCCTGATGACAGAAATTCTCTACCAGGCGCTGGCAGCGCGCCTAAACGGTGCACGAACCCAACCGGCCGAACACGACCGCATCGAAGGGATAGAACATCTCGATAAAATCATCGAAATTGACCAATCGCCGATTGGACGCACACCCCGCTCAAACCCGGCCACCTACACCGGCTTATGGGATGAAATTCGCAAGCTATTCGCCGAACTGCCCGAAAGCAAAATTCGCGGCTACAAACCCGGGCGCTTCTCGTTCAACGTGCATGGCGGACGCTGCGAAGCCTGCCAGGGACAAGGCATGCTCCGCATTGAAATGCAGTTCTTGCCCGATATTTATGTTCCATGCGATGTCTGTCACGGCACGCGCTTCAACCGCGAGACACTCCAGGTACGCTTTAAGGGCAAATCCATCGCCGACGTGTTGGATATGACGGTCGAAGAAGGTCTCGAACTGTTCAGCGCGTTTCCGGCTATGGTCAACAAACTCAAATTATTACAAGAAGTCGGGTTGGGGTATATCAAAATCGGCCAATCAGCCACTACGTTGAGTGGCGGCGAAGCACAACGCGTCAAACTTTCCAGGGAACTAGCGCGCCGTGCCACCGGTCGCACCTTGTATGTCCTCGATGAACCCTCGGTAGGGCTGCACGCCGCCGACGTGCATAAGCTGATTGAAGTCTTACAACGCTTGGTTGACACCGGCAATTCAGTCCTGATTATCGAACACAACCTAGACATTATCAAAGTCGCCGATTGGATTCTGGACCTCGGCCCCGAGGGGGGAGAACGAGGCGGAAACCTGGTCGCACAAGGCACGCCCGAAATGGTCATGCAAGTTGAAAACAGTTACACCGGCCAATTCTTACGACAACACCTAGCGCACTTCAAACACTAGTGCTGTGTTTCTAAATTGTCACAACGATTTTTGCGCAAGAGTCACCCATTTTTCAGGTAGAATACAATCACTGGCGGCGGATTCCGTCGCCACATTCTCGAAAGGGAAATCACCATGTCACAGAATAATCCTTCTTCAGAAGACCACGCTGAGCCAAAGCGTTCTCCCAAAACAACACCACCTACTTTTTCGAGCCAGCGCCCTCCCAGCCTGACCATGACCAACTATCGCAAAAAACAGCAAGTTGGCCCTTTCTTGATATGGGGCATCGCTGGATTGTTGATTATAGGCGGCCTAGTGATTTTGGGCGTATGGCTACTGGGAGAGGGCGGCCCGGTGCAAACCATGCTGGCAACCGATACCCCCACCGTCACACCCACCGCCACCGCCACCGTCACCCCGACTCTGACCAGTACGCCCACCGAAACACCTACCCCAACCGAAACGCTGACGCCTACGCCCTCCATGCCCTTCACCTACGAAGTACAAAGTGGCGACACGCTCTTCGGGCTAAAAGAGCGTTTTGGATTAGGGGATGACTTCCTATGCGTCATCGCCATTCTCAATCCAGGGATAGACATCAACAACATCTCACTCGGGCAAAAAATCATCTTGCCCAACCCTGGGTTGCGCTGTCCAACCGCCACGCCCATTGATTTCACCACCTTACGGCGCGGCACAGAAATCGAATACACCATCCAGGCAGGTGACACAATCGCCGCCATTGCATCGCGCTTCAACAGCACGGTGGAAGATATTTTGACAATCAACCAAATTACCGATGCCAACCTAATTTACGTTGGACAGAAAATCAAAATCCGCGTCAATTTGGTCACGCCTACGGTCACGCCCAACCCAACCATCACCCCCGGCCCAACGGTTACCCCTGGCATTCCGCCCATTCTGCAATCACCTACGCCGACGCCCTAATTGAGTCTAGACAAAACCCAACCCATCGGTTAAAATTCCGCCCCGCTGTATTAGGATAGTTTTTTCGGAGGAAGTACCTTGGCTAACATCAAGTCTCAAATCAAGCGCAATCGCCAAAATGAAGCCCGCCGACTACGCAACCGCACCTTCCGTGGTTCGGCGCGCGCCGCCGTGCGCAATGCTCGCCTTGCGATTGCCGCCGGCAATGTTTCCGCCTCGCGCGAAGCCGTTCTGGAAGCCGTCAGCCGCCTGGATAAGGCCGCTGAAAAAGGCGTCATTCACAAGAACAACGCCGCCCGTCGCAAGAGCCGCCTGATGAAGGCGCTGGCTGCGCTCTCTAAGTAAGTCGTCTTTTCCCGTTGTTTTCTTCAGCGGGAGCGCCATAAGCGCTCCCGCTTTTGTGCTTTCGCCATCGGAGCAAAGCCCTCTTCCGTCCCAGAATGGTATAATCCGCCACACTATCTTACATTTCGGAGTCAAAATTCTCCTGCCAGATACGTACAAGGAGGGGAAAGAGGAACTCCAAGCAGGTGAAACCAGCTATGTTTGAGCAAGAACAACAAGCCATCGAAGCGCGAATTCGTTCGTATTGCACGGCAAATGATATTCCACTGGCTGAATTAAAATGGCTGCCCATCCCGTTCAGCGGGGAGTGGGGCATTTCCACCTCGTTTTTTGCCACCGCCGCTGCCGAAGCCAAAGCAGGAAAAGGCAAAGGCCTGCCCGTTCCCTTGCGCGCCCAAGAGATTGCCGAAG
>QEXW01000129.1 GCA_003130845.1 Anaerolineae bacterium | reverse complement strand
CAATGTTGGCGTCTGCGGCGCCTTCAATACCTACAGCATCCGCTACTGCCTCACTCCCCCAAACTCCAACCAGTTTCAACTGATGTGCGGCTGCGACCTCTCCACCCCCAGCCCCACCGGCGGCAACCCCCCGCCTCCCATCTTCCCCACTGCCACCCTTACCCCTGCGCCTGGCCTCTCTCTTTACTCTAGTTGAAGCAAAACCGTCCACGAAGGGGGCCACGAATGCACGAAAACGACGGCAGCCGACCGTATGCTACACCCCCAAAAACCGCCGTGCAAAGGCGCGCACCGTGCGGGCAATCTCCACCGCTTGGCGGGCCTCGTCCAGGGTCAATTCCGTGCCGGGGTAGCGCACGCTCACGGCGCAATCGGTCAGAAACAGCAGGTCACTGCTGCGAAATCCCGTCCAGATGTTCGCTTGCTCGCACAGGCTATTCAATGCCCGTAGGTCATGGGTCTTGGGAAACTCCACCTGTCGAGAGCGCAACATGGCTTTGAAGCACTTTTCAGCGCTTTGCTGGGCCATGAAAGCCACGTGCGCTGCGACCGGCTGCTTGCGGCGCAGCAAAGAAACGGCCAGTTTCCAGTCTTGCTCCGCAAAGCGCGCCCAGTCTCGCCAGTCATCTGCGCTCATATAGTACCCGCCCGCGCTGAACAATTTCCCGCAGAAAGAAATTCTCCCCCAATTCTCGTTCCAATTCGGCCGGCGTCTTGCTCAAGATGTCCATCGGAAAGAAATGGCCCGTCAAGGCCTGGGCAATCCTTTCCGCCCGTTCCCGGCGCGTCGGCGGGGCGTCCCACACCACCAACAAATCCACGTCGCTATCGGGCGTTGGGTTGCCGTAGGCGTAGGAGCCGAACAGGATGATTTTATACGGCTTCAATTCCTGCACCAGCCGCTCGATGACCTGCGGCAGCGTCTCGGCCACCGGAGGGAAACCGGTCGGGGCGACATCGGTCTTGACCAAACTCATGACAGCCTCCGCATTTATTTTATCTGAAATCGGGGGCGGAGGGGCGTATCATTTCGACCGGCAAGTAGCTAGTTTTTCTATACAAAGCTTATAATATAGACATACACATTTTCTCCACCGCGCAATCAGGCGCGTCCATCCATCCTATGCGCATCACACAAGGAGGCAAGTATGCCCGCGTTAGACGAAGTACTGGCTGTCATCTTAGGGGGAGGCAAAGGTGTGCGTCTGTATCCCCTCACCAAACTGCGCTCCAAACCCGCCGTGCCGATTGCCGGAAAGTACCGACTGATTGACATTCCCATCAGCAACTGCATCAACTCGCGCATCTACAACATTGCGGTCCTCACGCAATTTCACTCCGTTTCGCTCAACCGACACATCACCCGCACCTATCACTTTGATAACTTCCACACCGGCTCGGTGCAAATCCTGGCTGCCGAGCAAACCCTGCAAAGTGAAGACTGGTACCAGGGCTCGGCCGATGCCGTGCGCAAGCAAATCCGTGAAATTATTGCATCTGACGCCAAAGACGTGCTTATCCTGGCGGGTGACCATCTCTACCGCATGGATTACACCGGCTTCCTCAAGTTCCATTGGGAGCATGATTGCGACATCACCGTTGCCGTGCAGCCCGTTCTGAAGAAAGAAGCCTCGCGCTTTGGCATTCTCAAAGTCGGAGAAGATGGGCGCATTTCGGCTTTTGTAGAAAAACCCAAAGAACCAGCCCTTCAGGCGCAGCTGGTCAGCCGGCCCGATGACCCCGAGCGCCCCTTCCTCGGCTCGATGGGCATTTACGTCTTTAAGACTTCGGTGCTCATTGACCTGCTCACCAACTTCCCCGACCATGATGATTTCGGCAGCCAGGTCATCCCCAACGCCATTCGCACGCACGTTGTCTTTGGCTACAACTTCGATGGCTACTGGCGCGACATCGGAACGATTCGTTCCTTCTATGATACCAACCTAGAACTGGCCTCTCCCGACGCCGAATTCAGTTTCTTCGACCCAGAACGCCCGATTTACACCAACCCGCGCATCTTGCCTGGCTCGCAAGTAGAAGACAGCAAACTGAAAGACGTGTTAATGTCTGAAGGCTGCCGGGTGATTAAATCCACCATTGTCAACTCGGTCATCGGCTTACGTGCGCATATTGGGCCAGGCGCTACCGTCAAAGACAGCATCGTAATGGGTGCAGATTACTACGACGGTCCCACCCGCCGCAAGAACGAGGTCCCGCTTGGAATCGGGGCAAAGTGCCACATCGAGGGCGCCATCTTGGATAAAAACGTGCGCATCGGCGAAGGGACAATCATCAAACCCTTCCCGCGCGGCACAGATATAGACGCCGGCACTTGGGTTGTGCGCGATGGCATTGTCGTCATCCCCAAAGACACAACCATTTTGCCCAACACCAAAATAGACCCCGAAGCCTGAAACTGGTGACAAATGTCATCCTAAAACGCCCACACAACACCGTTGGCGTATTCGCCAAGAAAGGATTACAATCCTGACGTGAAACGCCAACGGTGTTTATCTACACTTATGCGCAAGTGGATTCTAAAGAACCCCTCTTCCCATCTGGGAGGAGGCTATTTGTTATCTATGCTCTGCTGCCAGTGCTAGACTGGCAATAGAACAGCAATTAAATCTTGTATGGAGCCTTCCCAGTATGGTACAAACTCCCCCCCTTTCTCCTTCACGAACAGAAAATTGGCATACCCTCTCACCACAGGAAGTGCTAATCCGACTAAACGTCGCTGAAAACGGTTTGACCAGCGAAGAAGCGGAAAAACGCCTGGCTGAATTCGGCCCCAATCAACTCACCGAAGCACCCCGCCCAGGCTTCCTTGCCTTGCTCTGGGAGCAAATCAGCGATTTCGTCGTCATGTTGCTGATTGTAGCTGCCATCATCTCTGGCATTATCGGCTGGGGTGAATACCAAAAGACCGGTTCAACGGCCGAATTTATAGATGCCGCAGCAATCATTGCGATTGTTATCTTGAATGCCACCCTGGGCATCATCCAAGAAAAACGCGCCGAAGAAGCGCTGGCAGCCCTCAAAAAACTGGCTGCGCCCGAAGCCCAGGTCTTGCGCGATGGGCGACGGATGACCATTCCGGCGCACCAATTGGTTCCTGGCGACATCGTCTTTCTCGAGGCCGGCAATTTCATCCCGGCCGATGTACGTCTGCTCGAAGCCGTCAACCTGCGCATTGAAGAAGCTTCTCTGACCGGCGAATCGCTGGCCGTGCAGAAAAATGCTGCCATGCAGTTAGACCCCGAAGCCCCCCTAGGCGACCGAAAGAACACCGCTTTCATGGGGACCACCGTCGCGTATGGGCGCGGCAAAGGCGTGGTGACCGCAACCGGCATGAAGACCCAACTGGGATTGATTGCCGAAATGCTTCAAAATGTAGAAACCGAAGAAACCCCGCTTCAAAAACGCTTAGACGAGCTGGGAAAAACGCTCAGCATTGCCGCGCTGATTCTGGTTGCGGTCGTCTTTGTGGTGGCTGTCGTTAACCGCACCGACATCGGCTTGCTTTTCCGAACACCATTGGAATACTTGAGCGAATACGTCAAAGAAATCACAGACGTTTTTATGATTGCCGTCAGCCTGGCAATTGCTGCCGTGCCAGAAGGTTTGCCGGCCGTCGTAACCATTTCCCTCGCCTTGGGAATGCAGGAAATGATTAAGCGACACGCCCTCATCCGCAAACTTTCCTCGGTAGAAACGCTCGGCTCGGCCACTGTCATTTGCTCGGATAAAACCGGCACCCTCACCCAAAATGAAATGACTGTCACCCGCATCTGGGCCGATGGGCAATTTATCAGTGTCACCGGCACTGGCTACACACCCCATGGAGATTTCTTGGTAGATGGCAAGACGGCCAACCTAAAACAATACCCCGCCATTCTGACCACACTCTGGCTGGGCGCGCTCAACAATGATGCCGAAGTCGAAGCGAGCGAGCAAAAAGCCCGTGTCATCGGCGACCCAACCGAAGCCGCGCTAATTGTGGCCGCCGAAAAAGCCGGAGTGGCGCACTATGCTCTGGATAAGGCCTACCCGCGTGAGAGCGAGATTCCGTTCGATTCCGAACGCAAACGCATGGTGACCGTGCATAGCATTCTCGACCCACATCCCGACGACCCATCCCCCTTCTACGATACTGCAACGGTCAAAGATTGGGATGTGGTCGCCGTCAAAGGCGCACCCGATGTCGTCCTAAAATTGTGCACGCGCTATCAAAAAATGGATGACCAAACCGCTCCTCTCACTGAAGATGTGCGACAAAAAATTTTAGCAGCCAACGACAGCATGACGCGCGACGCGCTGCGCGTGCTAGGCGTCGCCTACCGGCTGGACCGGGATGTGCCGGAAACCGACCTGACCCCCGAAATGGTAGAAAAAGACCTGGTGTTCGTCGGCCTAATTGGCATGATTGACCCGCCACGCCAGGAAGTGAAACCCGCCTTGCAAAAAGCAATGCAAGCCGGCATTCGCACCGTCATGATTACCGGCGACTTCCCGAACACCGCCCGCGCCATTGCGGAGGAAATCGGCCTGTTACGACCCGGCCATCAGGTGCTGGCCGGCGCAGAATTGGATGCGCAGAGCGATGAACAACTCAAGAAAACCGTTATGGAAACCGATGTCTTTGCGCGTGTCTCACCCGAACACAAAATGCGCATCGTAGATGCGTTACAGGCCAACAACCAAATCGTCGCCATGACCGGCGATGGCGTGAACGATGCCCCGGCCATCAAACGCGCCGATATTGGTGTGGCGATGGGCATCACCGGCACCGATGTCGCCAAAGGCGCGGCAGATATGGTCTTGACCGATGACAACTACGCCAGCATTGTTTCCGCTGTCGAACAAGGGCGCATCATTTACTCGAACATCCGCAAATTCGTCTTTTTCTTACTCTCCAGCAACGTAGCCGAGATTATGATTATCTTCTTGGCAACGCTGGCCGGCCTGCCCGCACCGCTCACCGCCATTCAACTGCTCTGGCTCAACCTGGTGACCGATGGCGCTCCCGCCTTGGCCTTAGCCATGGAAAAGGGCGACCCCGACATCATGCAGCAAAAACCGCGCCCCAAGGATGAGCCCATCATCAACGGCCCCATGCGAACCGGCATCCTTGTCCAGACCATCATGCAAACCGGCGCAGTGCTCACCGCATTCCTGGTGGGGCTATATTGGGAACTGGGCTTCAACCCGCTCACCACCCTGTTCAGTGGATTCAACTGGGCGCAATACGATGTGCAGACCGCTGAAACGATGGCCTTCCTGACGCTTTCTATGGCCGAACTCTTCCGCGCCTACACGGTGCGCTCCGAACGCGCTTCAATCTTCACCCTTGGCGTATTTTCTAACAAATGGATGCAATATGCTGTCGGCGCTTCGATGACGCTTCTCATTCTGGTTTGCACCATTCCTTTCCTGCAACCCATCTTCAACACCCACAACCCCTCCGCGCGCGAATGGGCAGTGGTCATCGGCTTAGCACTCACCCCAGCTATTGCCGAAGAAATCACCAAATTCTTCCTGCGCAGACAAAAAGCGTAAGAGCAAATGCATTTCATACCAAAACCGCTACAAAGGTCTTTCCGCCTGCGGAGCGGTTTGATTTTTGCCTCTTGACAAATAAAAATAAACACTGTATATTTACAGAATAAATATACAGTGTTTATTTCATCAAGGATGAAACTATGGCACGTCCTGTCAAATCACAACAAACCCCCAACTTGCAACGCGCCATTTTAGATGCCGCCTGGCGGCAGATTGCCGAACATGGTGCGCCAGCGCTCAGCCTGAGAGCCATTGCCCGCGACCTGGGCATCACCGCCCCGGCCATCTACAACTACTACCCCGACCGCGACGCGCTGGTAACGGCGCTCATCATCGAAGCCTACACCACCTTCGGCGATGCCCAACTGGCGGCGCGCGATTCCATCCCAGCCGACGACCTGAACGGGCGCATGGAAGCCATCGGTCACGCCTACCGCCAATGGGCGCTCACCTACCCGGAGCGCTACCAACTCATCTTCGGCACGCCCATCCCCGGCTATGTAGCGCCGATGGAACAAGTGCTGCCCTCGGCGGCGCGTTCCCTCAGCGCCCTGGTCAGCGTGGTGGACGCGCTGCGCCAGAACGGGCAGTTGAACGCCCCCGGCTTTCCCTCCGTTCACCCGGATTTCATCCCTGCCTTTGAAATGTGGAAGCAGTTCGGCGGCGATTACGACCCCCTCAGTCTGTCCGTTGCCATTCTCATCTGGGCGCGGGTGCATGGGCTGGTCTCGCTGGAAATTGGACGGCAAATCCCTCCGTTTGGACCCGATGGCGCAGCGTTGTACGAGTATGAAATGCAGTCCCTCAAAAAACAGTTCTTTTTGTTCTGAAAGGACAACCACATGAAAATCACCCTTTTAGACGGCTCAACCGCCCATGACGCGCTTGGTCAACGCGTGCGCGACGAACTGCTGCGTCAACTCAACGCGCAACACCACGCGCTGGAACTCTTCACGCTGCGCGAAAACAAAATCGGCAACTGCGCCGGAGATTTCTTCTGCTGGGTGCGCCGCCCCGGCGTGTGCAACACCGATGATGACAACCGTACCATCGCCGCCGCCATCATCCAGGCCGACCTGCTCATTTACCTCACGCCCATCACCTTTGGCGGGTATAGCGCCACGCTCAAAAAAGCCGTTGACCATCAGATTCAAAACATCGCGCCGTTCTTCACCACCCTCAACGGCGAAACGCATCACACCCGGCGCTACGAGCGCTACCCCGATTTCCTGGTCATTGGGTGGCAATCCGCGCCGAACCCCGCCGCCGAAAACATCTTCAAGCATCTGGTTTGGCGCAACAGCCTGAACTTTTATGCCCAAGCCGCGCATTGTGAGATGGTGACGGGTAATCCGGCGGATGAGAATCTCACCGCGCAAATCGAATCGGCGCTGCGGGCAATCTCCCGCCGCCAGACCGCTCCCGCGCCTGTTCTGCCATCCCCAAATGTTTCCCCCGCTCAGGCATCTGCCCCGCGCCGCGCCCTCCTGCTGGTGGGCAGTCCGCGCGGACGCAAAAGCACCTCGCACGCCATCGGCGCATATCTGATGGAACAACTCGCCGCGCGCGGTCTGGAAACCGAGACCGTTCCCATCTACCCGCTTCTGAACAACCCGCAAAAAATGGAATCTCTGTTGGAACAAGTGGATTCTGCCGACCTGACCGTCCTCGCCTTTCCACTCTATGTGGATACCCTGCCTGCGCCGGTCATCCTGCTGCTGGAGCGGCTCGCCGCCCACCGAAGCACGCATTCCACCCCCGGCCAGGGATTCGCCGCGCTCGCCAACTGCGGATTTCCGGAGTGGCGGCACAATGCCAATGCTCTCGCCATCTGCGCCGAATTTGCAACCGAAACCGGCCTGCAGTGGCTTGGCAGCCTGGCGCTGGGGGCAGGTGAAGGGATGGTGCATGGCACGCCGCTGAACGAAGCGGGCGGTCAGGTCATCCCGCTCAAGAAGGCAATCGAACGCGCCGCCGAGTCGCTGGCGCAGGGTCAGCCCATCCCGGCTGAAGCGCAGAAATTCATCGAAAAGCCCTTCATCCCCGCCTGGCTGTACCGCTTGATGGGCGGTCTGGGCTGGAAACAGCAAGCCAAGCGTTGGGGCGCGCAAAACGACATGGCACGTCAGCCCTATTCGGTTGAAATGCCAAAATAGTCGAACCAAAAAGGAGACAAAATGAAAATTCTCGTTATTGGAGGAACTGGAATGCTCGGCGCGCCGGTGGCCCAAGCCTTGCAGGCAGCAGGGCACGCCGTGCGCATCCTATCGCGCGACCTACAGAAGGCGCGCGCCCGGCTGGGAGAGACGTTTGAGTATGCCGCCGGGGATGTCGAAAACCCCGCTTCGCTCGAAGCCGCGCTCAATGGCTGTCAGGCAGTTCATATCAACCTGGACGGCGGCGCCGACCCTGACCTGGAGCGGCGCGGCGTGCAAAATACGGTGCGGGCGGCGCAAAAAGTTGGCGTGCGCCGGGTATCTTACATTTCCGGGGCAACCGTCAGCGTAGAAAATACCGGGTATGCCGGAACAAAAGCCAAGTTCGAAGCGGAGGCAGCCATCCGTGCCAGCGGGCTGGAATATGCCATTTTCAAACCCACCTTTTTCATGGAAACCCTGCCGCGCTTTGTGCGCGATGGACGCGCCAGCATCTTGGGCAGCCAGCCCAACCCCCTACGCTGGGTAGCGGCGGCAGATTATGCCCGCATGGCAGCAAAGTCTTTTGAAATTCCCAATTTGAAAAAGGAATTTTACGTCTACGGCCCGCAAGCGATGACGATGAAAGAAGCCCTGCAAGCCTATTGCGACGCGATACATCCCGGCTTGAAGGCGGGCAGTCTGCCCTTTTGGCTGGCAGGTGTACTGGCAATGATGCCCGGCGCGGAATCGCTTAAAACAGCCATTCCATTCTTCCGCTACATGGAGAGAGTGCGCGAAGGCGGCTCGCCCGAAGAAGCCAACGCCCTGCTCGGCGCGCCTACGACCACTCTGCAAACCTGGCTGCAGGGACTGAAATCCAATGCCTAGCGAGAAAGATGCTATGTACAACGTTTCAATTACCCGCTTGCGAGTCCGCTCCATTTTCTACATGCCGCTCTTTCTGCTGCATGCCATGCGCACGATGACCCAAGCCCAAACAGCCGAGGGCGTGCTGGGCGTGGAAACGCGCTTCGAGAAAAACAACGTGGTGTGGACGAAAACCATCTGGCAGGACGAAGCCGCCATGAAGAAGTATCGCGGCTCTGGGGCGCACCAGGTTGCTATGCGCCTGCTTTCCGAAATATGCAGCGAAGCCGCCTATGTCCGCTGGCAGCAAGAGACGCCTGCCCTGCCCACCTGGAAAGAAGCGCACCGCCGCGTGCTAACCGAGGGCAAACTCTCCAAGGTCAAGCACCCTTCGCCCCTGCACGCCGCCGGCAAAACCGCGCCCGAAACGCTGCAGCCCGGCTTTGTGCCGCCCATGCCGCCCGCCTAGGAGGACGCGATGAAAATCACGCCCATCAAACTCAGTTTCTCGAATGCCTACCTGCTCACCGGACGCAAAACAGTGATTGTAGATACCGGCATGCCTGGCGAAGAAGCGAAAATTTTACGCGCCGCCGAGCGCGCCGGGGTGAAGACGAACGATATTGCGCTGATTTTGCACACGCACGGGCATGTGGACCACGCCGGTTCGACCGCCGCGCTGGTGAAGACGCTCGGCGTCCCCACCGCAGTCCACCGCGCCGATGAAGGCATGCTGCGCACCGGCACGATGCGCCCGCTCACGCCCCTGCGCCTGGAAGCCCGCCTGATTCTGCCGCTGGTGAACAAGCCCTTCCCGCCCGTTGCGCCCGACCTGCTGGTGGACGACTCCTTCGACCTATCCGCGTTTGGCGTTGAGGGGCGCATCCTGCATACGCCGGGACATACCGCCGGTTCGATTTCCGTCCTCCTGCCCGATGGCGCGGCGGTGGTAGGTGATGTGATGATGGGCGGGGTGATGGGCGGCAACCTGTTCGGTTCGCGCCCCAACTATCACTACTACGCCGAAGACCTGCGCGCCGTGCATCAGAGCCTCCGCGCCCTGCTCAACGCTGGCGTGCAGACCTTTTACGTCGGTCACGGCGGGCCGCTGGCGCGGGCGGATGTGGAAAAACGCTTTGCATTTATTGTGTAGGAGAACACGCCATGTCGGAACTTCACATTATTTTTGGCACAGGCCCCATCGGGCGCGCCATTGCAGAGGAACTGACCATGCGCGGGAAAACCATCCGCATGGTCAACCGCAGCGGCAAAATGGACGAAGCCCCGGCGGGGGTGGAAATTCTCGCCGCCAATTTGTACGACCCGGCCCAAGTGCGGCAGGCCGCCCAGGGCGCGGCGGTGGTCTATCAGGCCGCCCAACCGGCCT
This sequence comes from Anaerolineae bacterium, assembly GCA_003130845.1. Taxonomy (GTDB): domain Bacteria; phylum Chloroflexota; class Anaerolineae; order Anaerolineales; family Villigracilaceae; genus UBA5195. The sequence goes on along the minus strand of QEXW01000129.1, from coordinate 50,322 downwards.
ATCACCAGTGGATTGAGAAATTCCCGCCCCTGCAACAGGCCATCCTCGAAGGGCTGACCGGCTCCGGCGCCAAACTGGTGCTAGTGGAAAACCTGTATATGTACGGCGCAACGGGCGGCAAACCGATGACGGAAGACATGCCCTACCAGGCCCACACCCGCAAAGGAAAATTACGCGCCGCCATGAGCAACGCCGCCTTTGAAGCGCACGCCGCGGGAAAACTGCGCGTCACCGCCGGGCGCGGGTCTGACTTTTTCGGTCCCTGGGGGTTGGGTTCGACGATGGGTGAGCGGGTATTTTATCCGCTCCTGGCGGGCAAACCCGCAAATTTGGTCGGCAACGTGGATTTCCCCCACACGCACACCTACACCCGCGACTTCGCCCGCGCCCTGGTCATGTTGGGCGAGCGCGCCGAAGCCGACGGGCAGGCCTGGCATGTGCCAAACGATAATCCGCGCATCACCCAGCGCGAGATGGTGACGCTGATTGCCGAAGCCGCCGGGGTTGAGCCAAAGTTCAGCGCCATGGGCAAATTCATGATGATGTTGGGCGGGCTGTTCATCCCCGAAGCCAAAGAATCGGTGGAGATGATGTACGAATTCGACCAGCCCTTCGTGGCAGATTCAAGCCGATTTGAGCAGGCGTTTGGGGTGAAAGCCACGCCAATTCAAGAAGCCATCCGCGAGACGGTGGCGTGGTACAAGAGCCACCCACAAGCGCATTGAAAATCCCTTGTATAATTCGGTCATCTTCCCTCAGGAGACCGTTATGCAAGCCTTGATTCTTGGTCTAATCCTCGCCATCTACCTGCTCGACCTGTTCGTCACCCTCATTAACGACCGGTACAGCCGCCAGCCTCTGCCAGAAGCGGCGCGTGGCATTTATGATGACGCGCAATACGCCCGCTGGCTGGACTATTCGCTGGTCAGCCTGCGGCACAGCTTGCTGACCAAAACGGTGATGACCGCCCTGCTGCTCATTTTGCTGGCCTCGGGCACGTTTGGCTGGCTAGAACGCCTGACCAGCGCTTGGTTTGGTCACCCGCTCCTGCAAACGCTGGCCTTCCTGGGCTTGTTTGCGCTCTTCAATCTCATCATCAGCCTGCCATTCAGTTATTACCGCACCTTCGTGATTGAAGAAAAGTTCGGCTTCAATAAAACCACCCACAAGACGTTCCTTCTGGATACCCTGAAGAGCATTGGGCTGGGCATCGCGTTGGGGGGTGTGGTCGTCTCGCTGTTGTACCTGCTCTACCAAATGTTCTCTGCCCAATTGTGGCTATTCATTCTTTCGGCCTGGGGCGCGCTCTCGGTCATCATCATCGTCCTGTTCGTGTTGAACACCAAACTGTTCGTCAAACTCTTCAACAAACTCACCCCCCTGCCAGAGGGCGAACTACGCGAGGAAATCGAAGCATTGGCCGCGCGGGTGGGTTTCAACGTGCGCGCCATCTCGGTGATGGATGCCTCGAAGCGCTCCACCAAACTCAACGCCTTTTTCAGTGGCCTGGGACGCACGCGCGAGGTGGTCTTGTTTGATACGCTGCTTGAAAAATTGAAGAAGGAGGAAATTCTTTCGGTCTTGGCGCATGAATTGGGTCACGCGGTGCATAAAGATGTGCCACGCCTGCTGGCAGTGCAAATCGCTGTGCTTGGAATCTACGCCGTGCTGATTGGTTTCATCTTACAAAGCCCGGCGCTGGCGCAGGCCTTTGGGCTTTCGGGCGTACACTTTGGCTTCAGCCTGGTCTTGTTCGGCATTCTCTCCGAACCGCTCGATTTGCTGCTCAGCCTGCCGGTCAACGCCATCAGCCGCCGGGCCGAATTCGCCGCGGATGCCTTCGCCGCGCAGATGGCAGGCGCGCAGCCCACGCGCAGCGCTCTGCGCACCCTGGCCCAGGAAAACCTGGCAAACCTGAACCCCCACCCCCTCTACGTCTTGCTGCATTACAGCCATCCACCAATTCCAGAACGTTTGCGCGCCATTGGCGAACAAGGCTGACAAGAAAACGTCCCGAAGGGGAAGAACCCTCGGGACGTTGTTTACAGGAAACGTTGAGAGTTCAGATAAAGATAATTTGCGCGCCTTCGGTCATATCCATAAAATCGCCTGCGGTGACAATTTTTTCCACGCATGGCAAAAAGTCGTCCTGCTTTAGACCGAACATATCCACCGACATTTTGCAGGCATACATTTTCGCCCCCGCATCTGAGAGCATTTCCAAGTATTCGCGCACGGTTGGCACGCCCAGTTTTTTCATTTTGCTCTTCATGAGAGCAGTGGCAAAGGGCGTCATGCCGGGCAGGATTCCCATCCACTGCGGAATGCCGATATAACCAGGGACACCCATCATATTCATCTTCATGCTGGTGTTTGCCAGCGGAGGAATTTCCAGGTGGTCTACCCGTGCTTTGTTGACCATATCCAGGCCCCAAAAGGTGAAAAAGATGGTCACATCAATGCCGTTCCCAAGCGCTGCCCAGCCCATCACCAGCGCCGGATAGACCATATCCAGGTTGCCTTTGGAGCAAATGAATGCCATGTGGCGGTTCTTTTCTTCGGTCATTTCAACATCTCCTTGGGGAAAATGGTGCCAGGATTACACACAGCCCTCAGGCTTGCCGAGACCAGAGATTTTGGCAACCTTTTTGGCCGGGCCTTTGGGGAAGAGCGCAAACAACTCTTTAGTGCTGACGCCTGCGCCTTCGGTAATCTGGCGCAGGGTGGGCGCTTTGCCGCTTTGCTGACCGACTTTGCGGCAAAACTCAATGATGTTCCAGTGGGCATCGGTCAGCGTCTCAATGCCCTCCTGACGGGCAATTTCCATTGCAATTTCTTTGGTCCATTGCGAAGGGTCGGTCATGAACCCTTCTGCATCAAGTTTAAGATTTTCCAAAACAGGGGCTGTCATTGGTTACTCCTTATTCGTTAATCGGCAGAAGATAAGACGGATTTGGCAGGTATAGACTGTTTCCCGCGCATAGACATGTGAGAATGCACCAGGGGTATCTCGATTCCCCGCAAGAGCATGTTCCAATAAATCCACTTGAACGCCAGTTTTCCCCAATGGTTAATGCGGCTCTCTCCCAGCAGGGTAAAAGGCCCCAGGCCAGGCAGGGGAAACGTTCCCGGCAACGGTTCCACTTCGTAGTTAAAATCAATCAGCACGGCTTGGTCGAAGCCTGTTTCAATGAAACAATTGGCATGTCCATCGAAACGGGCGCGCATCGGCTCGCCTTGAATATGACTGAGCAGATTGGCTTCTAGGATGTCGAGCATAAAGTGCGCTACCGAGCCGGCTTTGGAGGCCGGTACATTCCCGGCATCGCCAATGACAAAAACGTTGGGGAATTTTTCCGATTGCAATGTGTGCTTGTCGGTGGGGATGTAGTTCAGAGAATCGCCCATCCCAGAGCGCTTCATCACCTCTGCCCCTTTGTTGACCGGAATGGTCACAAAGACATCATACGGCACTTCGATTTCATCATAGGAACGAATGACCTGCTTGTCGTTATCCACTTCCATCAGGTTGAACTCTGGGATGATGTGGATATTTTTGCGCTCTAACACCTTGGCTAGCATGATAGAGCAAGTCGGCTTGGTGAACGCACCGGGCAGGGGCGTGGCATAGGTCAATTCCACTTTGTTGCGAATACCGCGTTGGGTGAAGTACCAATCGGCCAGGAACATAAACTCCAGCGGAGCGACCGGGCACTTAATCGGCATTTCGGCTACGTTTAAGACCACCCGTCCGCCCTGGAATTTCTCAAAGAAGGCAAACAGTTTGCAGGCGCCTTCAAAGGTGTAAAAATCAAAGACATTTTCATGCCAACGGTCGGTCATGCCGGGCGTTTCTTCGGGAGCGATGTCGCAGCCGGTGGCAACAATCAAATAATCATATTGGATGCTTGCGCCGTTGGCGAGGGAGACTTTGTTTTTCTCTGGCTCAATCCATTCAACATCTGAAAAAATCACTTCTACCCGGCTTGGGAGCAGTTTACGCTTGGGTTTGACAACATCTGATGGGCGGTACACCCCAAACGGCAGGAACAGAAAGCCGGGCTGGTAGTAGTGGTTCTGGTCTTTATCTACAACCACAATCCGCCACTCGCGCGGGTCGAGCCGCGCGGCCATGCGGTTGGCGGCCATGGTACCGCCCGTGCCTGCTCCAAGGATGAGAAGGGTCTTCATAGCATATCTCCTGAGATGGAAAATCAATCAGGCATGGCCTGAACGAGCGCGGCACGTTTGGCCACAATTTCACGCATTGCAGCGCGCAGCAAATCAAGCGCTTCGATAATTTTGGCGTTTGCTAGCGAATAGGTGATGGTCGTGCCGTTGCGTTCAGCGTTAACCATGCCGCGTTCACGTAACACTTTGAGATGCCGCGAGACGAGCGGCTGGGACATGCCCAAACTATTGCACAGTTCGGTCACATTGCGCGGCGATTGCGCCAATTCATACAAAATCAAGATTCGGCTGGGGTCGGCCAAGCCGGCGCAGATTTCCGCATGGAGTTGGGTGACTTCTAATTCAAGGGTTGAATTCATGCTTTTGTTCTCAATCTTTTATATACGGATATTTGCATATATTTGTGATTATCGTAACAAATATGCCCCCCTCAACGAAGTAATTCCCGTCACATCTAGCAGGTGACAAACATCCTTATTTGTGAAAATGTTCACAAATAAATAGGACAGGGTGTAACTTTTATTTGACACCCAGCCGGAAAACGGTAAAAGTATCGCCGATGGATTGTTTACAAATCCTTAATCGAATGTTTCCGCGCTGATAACGTTGGGCAGGTATGCTATGTTTACCTTAACCGAAAGCAGGGACATGCCATGTTTAACTCTATCCTTGTCACCGATTTTCGCTGGAACCGCTTGCAGGAACCGGCCCGCCCCTCCAACAAATCCGCCGACTTGATGCGCTTGCTCTCTGCGCTCGATACCGGCTGGAAAATTCTCTCCCCGGTGCGCGCCCTGGATTGCAACGATACCCATGGGGGCCAAGTATTAGAAATTGACCTGTACCAGCCTGCCACCGGAGAATTGCGGCAATTGTTGATGAGCCGACAAGCAAGCATAGAAGAATTTTTGAGTGAAGAGGGCTTGTGTGTTATGTAAGTAGCCAGCGCAAGCGACAGATTTGAAGCACTTCAAAAAGAAATGCCCCGAAGAGCAATTCTTCGGGGCATCCATTGCCAACTTGATATTTTATTGTCCAGATGGTCCGCTTTGGTAATATGTACCGGTCTGTAAGAGAGAGGGGTCGTTGGCAGCCTGGGCGGCTTTCATCTGCGCTTGGCGCGCCAAGTTAGTTGCTTCGGCCAAAATCTTTAGGGCATATTCAGGATTGTGGAAACCCATCGAGTTTTCAGCCGAAACGTAATCCCAATAGAACTGCGCCTGACGATGCAGCAAGCGAGCTTCCTCTAGCAGAGCAGCGTCGCTCTTGGGGTTGGCTGCTGCGGCCTTAATGGCATTGATGGCGTCAATAATTGCGTCTTCAGTAGCAATCTTGGTTTTATACGTTTGTTCCTGAATGAGATTGACGCGACGCACGACCGCTTCGGTGTCCGTGTGGCATTGTCCACAAGACCGCTCGGGATTGAGCATGGGGCTATGGATGTTATGCGAGGAATATTTGGCCGCGCCTTCGCGCACATACGGCATGTGGCAATCGGCGCAGGCTACACCCGCGTTATAGTGCGTGGAGCCGGCGGTGTACATCTCATACTCAGGGTGCTGGGCTTTGAGCATGGGCGTCTTGGTATCGGGATATTCCCAATCTTTGAAGCCAATTTCGGTATAGTATTCCCACATTTCTTCGACTTTGGTGCCTTTTTCCCAAGGGAAGGTCAGGTATTTGCTCTCGCCCGCAAAGTAATATTCCACATGGCAGTTGGCGCAAACCACCGTGCGCATTTCCTGGCGGGTAAAGGTCTTCCAGTCTTTGCCTTGAGCTTGCAGCGCTTCTTCCAGCGCCGGATTGGTGACAATTAAGCGCATTGTGCCGGGTTCATGGCAGTTGGCGCAGCCAATCGAGCTATTCACGCGCGGGGTCAGGTCGCCGAAAAACGTCTTTCCAACGCCTTCCAAGCCCATTTCAGCCCATAGACCAGGCATATTGGCCGATTTACAGGAGTAACATGTGCCGGGTGTGCGCTTGGGGTTTTCCTTGTCAAGGTTCAAGCGTTTTGTCTTCTGCACGTCGGTCAACGCCCATTCATGCCCTCGGTCTTCGTTATAGTCTTTGCTAAACGGCATACCAGTGAACAGAATCTTCTGGCGAGGGTCTTTTTCCAGGTGAGAAAAATCGTTGGAACCGCCATACGTGGTGGCAATATTGTTATCACGCGTTTTCAAGAACGAAGCATACTGGTTGGGGAAGTTGACACCCCACTTGGATGAATTTGGCTCCATGGCTGCGATTTCCGTCAATGGCTGGATGGCGCGCTGCTGCACCGGCTGGTTGTTGACAAAAATCAACGTGCCGGCCAGCAAGGCAGCCAGTATGACCACCAATCCAGCCAAAATCAAGGTAGTGTATCTTTGCATAGGCATCTCCTCAATAAAAAGAAGTGTAGTGATTCAAGCGGGGTGCGTTGCGGCAATCAAGCGAGCGAGACGCACCGCCGAGCCCTTCAAAATTATTTATGAACAGGGTAAAGTTGCGAATCTTGCAGAGGCAGCAGAGACAAGCCTCGTGGACCGTGTGAAACGTTGCGATGACATTCCCAGCAATACCGGTCGTTGCCATGGGAGCTGCTGACTACCACATCCACTGTGCTTTGGTGGCAGCGCACACAATTCGCCTGGATAATGCCTTTGGTATGTTCGGTAGCGCGGATTATCTCAGGCGTTTGCCCGGTGCTAAAAACGTACACATCGTGAAACCCAGTACGGGCCTTTTCTGCATAATACGAGAAAACGTTATCGTGGGGCAAATGGCAATCCACGCACTCCGTCACATTTTTGTGGGGAGCATGAAACCAGTTTTCATACATGTCGTCCATCACGTGGCAGTTCGCACACGTTTCCGGGCTGCTGCCGGCAAAGGCAACTGCATCCGTGACATACGCGAACAGACCCAGCGCAAAAACTGCAAACAATATGGCGAGAGCGGGGAAAAATCTGGTCATGGCCTAACCTTTTGAAGATAAATTAATCTATGCTTAATCATACCGTGTAGCATCGAAAGGTTTTATGACTTTTGTCACAAAATCCGGCAAAACGCATCTTATTAGGCAAATGAAGGCAGTTTTCGCTAGATATTTGTAGCACGAGAATTTAGCAAATTTGGTCAGGATAGAACGAAAAAATATATAACGCCGACGGAAATTAGGCCTCTGTTTGAATCGTAAAAGGCACAGTATAATATCAGCATATACTGATGTAATGATATGAAAGAAAAACAATGCGAATGACGGCCAAACCCCAATCAATTGAAATCCAAGCCAAATTGTTTCGCGGGTTTTCAGACCCTTCGCGCTTGGCCATTCTGACCTGCTTGCGCGATGGGTCGAGGACAGTGGGCGAAATTGTCGAAAAAACCGGCTTATCGCAGCCAAATGTTTCCAACCACTTAGGCTGCCTGCGCGATTGCGGCCTGGTCACCGCCAGCCCACAAGGCCGCTTTGTATACTACGCGCTCAGCGATAGCCGTGTGGAGCAATTGCTCACCCTTGCAGATGAGTTGCTGGCCGATGTAGCCAAAGGGGTATATGAATGCACACGCTATACCGAAGAGGATGTTAAGCATGACTGATGTACAAATTGTAGAAATTCCCATCCAAGGGATGGACTGCGCCGAATGCGCACAACATGTTCAACATGCCATTGCCAAACTGGATGGCGTGAAATCGGTGGATGTATTTCTGTCTACAGAAAAAGCCATTATCAAGCTAGACCCGGATAAGGTTGATTTGCCTGCCATCCGCCAAGCCGTTGCACAGGCGGGCGAATATTCTGTCCCCGAACAGGTGCCTGTCCCTAAGAGACAACCGGTTGGCAACTTCAACCGGCAGTTAATGGCGCTGCTTGGGCTGGTATTCGGGATTGTGCTATCCATTGTCATTGCCGGTGAGTGGTTGGGCCTTTTTGAATTCCTAGAAACCCTGGTTCCCTTCCCGCTCGGTGTCCTCATCGTAATCGCCGGCGGCTGGCCTGTCTATCGAAATGTGATTCGCGCCACACGCCAAGGCCAGGTGATTTCACACACGCTCATGACGATAGGGGTGATTGCTGCCCTGACGGTCGGAGAATGGGTGACCGCCGCCATTGTGGTCGTGTTTATGCGAGTAGGTGATTATGTCGAGCAGTTCACAACAGAAAGCGCGCGTCGTGCCGTCAAAGAACTCACTGCCCTGGCCCCACAAACCGCTCGTGTTGAGCGAGACAACACAGAAATTGAGTTACCAATTGGGCAAGTGAAGATTGGCGAAACGGTCATCATTCGCCCTGGCGAAAAAATCCCCGTAGATGGCGAAGTAATCAGCGGTCATGCGACCGTGGATCAATCGGCCATTACAGGGGAATCCATGCCGGTGGAGGTGGGTCACGGCTCGCGCGTATTTGCGGCCACGATTGTCAAATTGGGCAGTGTACGCATAAAGACGTTGCGCGTGGGTGTAGATACAACCTTTGGCCGCGTTGTGAAGATGGTGGAAGAAGCCGAAGCCCATCGCGCCGATGTACAACGGCTGGCCGATAAATTCAGCGCCTATTATTTGCCGGTTGTTGCCATTATTGCCTTGCTCACCTTTTTATTAAGCCGTAATCCACTTTCGACTGCTGCTGTTCTGGTGGTAGCCTGCTCTTGTTCTTTTGCCTTAGCAACTCCGGTCGCCATGTTGGCATCCATTGGCAGCAGCGCCAAGCGTGGCCTGCTGATTAAAGGGGGTAAGTACCTAGAAACGCTTGCGCGTGCAGATGTGTTGCTGGTAGATAAAACCGGCACTCTGACGCTTGGACAACCCCAAATTGTAGATGTAATTCCTCTGAATGGCTTAACGCCCACTGCCCTACTCACCTTGGCCGCCTCGGCCGAAAGATATTCCGAACACCCCTTGGCCGAAGCCGTCCGCGCCGCCGCGCGCAATCAGAACATCCCCTTGCTTGAGCCGGAGGACTTCGAAGCCATTCCGGGGATGGGGGTTCACGCCAGGGTGAACGGAAATGTTGTAGCAGTGGGAAATCGGCGGTTGATTCCGGCGGCAGAATCACTGCCGATTGCGAAACAGCTGGAAGAACAAGGGAAAACTCTCTTGTTTGTTGAGCAAGACAACCAATTGATTGGGCTGCTCGCCGCTGCAGATACACTTCGGCCAGAAGTACCAGCTGCTTTTGGCGAGTTGTGCAATTTAGGCATAAAAGAAATTGCCCTGCTGACAGGGGATAATGAACACACCGCTGCTGCGCTTGCCCAAAGGCTCGGCGTTGCCTATCGCGCCAACCTTCTACCTGAAAACAAGATTGAAATCGTGAAAAACTATCAGGCTCAAAGGCAAATTGTGGTGATGGTGGGCGATGGAATCAATGATGCACCTGCCCTGGCGCAATCTGACATTGGGATTGCGATGGGCGCAGCAGGAACTGACATCGCCATCGAAGCGGCGCACATTACGCTGATGCGCGACGATTGGTCGCTGGTGCCGCAGGCCATTCGCACGGCGCGTCGGACCATGGACACCATCAAAATCAATCTTATATTCACAACGATATATAACGTGGTCGGGCTGTCGTTAGCAGCTTTTGGCATCCTGCCCCCTGTCCTGGCTGCTGCCGCCCAGTCATTGCCTGACCTTGGCATCCTGGTCAACTCAGCGCGGTTGTTGCATGAGCGCCGATAACGTACTTGGTCTCCCGTAAATTAACTCAAGTGGCTACCTTTGGTTCTTGAATCGCTTTCAGGCGGGCTTTGTTAATCCAACGGCGATAAGACGCCAAGATTCTTACGCTTTTTCTTGGCGTCTCTGTGACTTTGTGTTAAAACCCGTGCCAATTTTGCAAGGTGGTAACTTGGGGTAAAACGACCGACCCGATAGAATTGAGAACACCGCTTGGCGCAGAGAGAGAAAATCCCAACGGTAAAACTTTGCCCAAAGATTGTTTACAAATCCTTAATCAAATATTTGAGCGGTAATAACGTTTGGCATGCATACTATGCGTGTATTAAATCAAAGCAGGTACACGCCATGTTCAACGTGCCGGAAGCAGCCCGCCCCTCCAACAAATTCGCCGACCTGATGCGGGTATTCTCTGCGCTGGATGCCGATTGGAAAATTCTCTCGCCGGTGCGCGCCGTGGATGGTCACGATACGTACGGGGGCTCAATTATGAACAGGTTCTTGAAGAAGGGTTGGTCATAACCGGCTAGTAATGCCTGGTCGGACACGTTTCTAAAATCCATCAACACAAGGAGGATAAAACCACAATGCTCGCCCGCCTGTTTCGCTCTTTTCTCAATGATACAAAGTTGTACGGGGAAATCAAAGATAAGCCAGAACTCACTCTAGAATCAACAATCCTGATATTCGCAACCGCCAGCCTCAGCGTGATTTTCTCTATCTCTATCAGCTTGGCTATTGGCATAATGGAAGCCACCATTTTGCAGGTTTTGGTCAACGGCGTTTTGGGGTTCATCAGCTTTCTGCTCGGTTACCTGATTCTCACGGTCATTGCCTGGCTGCTCGGAGTAAAAATAGGAGGGGGAACCGCTTCATTCAACCAAATCCGCACGGCTCTCGGATACGTCTATCCCATTCCTAACCTGCTAAGCGGGTTGCTGACAGGCTTATCTGCCATCTTTCCATTCGCCAGCTGTCTCTTATTCCCAATCAGCCTTTGGTTTCTGGTGATTGCTTCATCGGCCATCCGGGAAACGCTTGGAATCAGCAAAGGTGTAACCTTTGCCATCGTGCTGATTGCGATTGTCGCAATTTTCATCATCAATGGAATTATGGGGGCGGTCATAGCCATCGTAACACTCGCCTAAAAGCAACCCTGTTGAATTACAGCACGTCCCGAAGGCGTTCGCGTTCGGGACGTATGTGTTGAATAGCCAGATTTACCACCTATTGACACACGACCGGGTGATTTACAAACACAGGCGCCGATGAATTCCAACCGGCGGTGCAGCAATGGTCAATTTTGCACTATACTTGTACCAATGCGCGTCCTCTGCTTCCAAGTGCAATTATGAAACGTTGGATATACGGTCTGCTCGTCCCCCCGGTCTTTGACGATGAAGCCAAAACTGCTCTCACCCGGCAGGTTTATCGCATTCTCCATGCGGTTATCGTGCTGAGCGGTGTGTTTTTCGTTCCCTTCGCACTATTTCCAGAAGTTCTCTCTTCCCGATTCACGACCATCGTCGCCATCATCATCCCCCTGGCGCTCCTTCTACTGGAAATCGCACGACGCGGATGGGTAAGATTGGCGAGCATCGGGCTCATCACCACCTTATGGGCTATCGTGACCATCGGCGCAGCAACCGCCGGCGGAGTGCGTGCACCCATCTTTATGGGGTATCTGGTGATTATTGTGGTTGGCGGATTATTGATGGGCAAAACAGCACTGTTTTTCGTCTCCATATTAAGCATGATGAGTGGACTAGGGCTGGCTTATGCTGAAGAGAAAAATATCTTACCGGCATCTACCATCCATTACACTCCTTATGCTATTTTTTTCATTTACAGTTTTTTCGGGCTATCGGTCCTGGTGCTTCAACACATCACCTGGCAAGCCAATCAGTCGAACATAAGCGCGCTTCAGACTGAATTGAAAGAGCGAAATGAGGCAGAGAAAAAACTAAAACAGCGTGCTTACGAGATGTTTTTGTTGTACAAAATGAGCAAAGCCATCACCAGCGGGGAAAACTTATACCAAGCGCTGCGTGCGCTGGTCATAGAACTAAAAAGTCTCATACAAGTAGATGCGTTTTACGTCGGACTCTACGATGACACAACACACTTGATGTCTTTTCCTCTTTACATCAGTCGCGACCAGGAAGTGAGCATATCGCCACGCAATCTCGTTCAGCAACCTGGCCTGACGGCGCACGTCATTCACACCAGGCAAACGCTCTATTTGCCAGATGTACAATCGCCAGAAGTGCTCCAGAGATTCAAAATCGTCGTGATTGCCGACCCTGATATTCGCACCTACTTGGGCATTCCGCTGATTAACGAGGGGCGTATCCTGGGGGTCATGTCTGTGCAGGCGCGCGAACCGAATACCTACTCAGAAGACCAGATACGTCTGTTAGAAACGCTGGCCTCGCAAGCTGCCATCGCAGTCGAAAAATACGAGCTATTAAGACAATTACAAAAAGAACTAGCAGAACGCAAACAGGTAGAAGGCGCCCTGCGCGAAAGCGAAGCCCGGCTGCAATCTATCATTGCGCAATTTCCGTATGACTTATGGGTGTGTGATGCCGAGAGCCGCTATATCATCGTCAGCGGCAGGAACAGGGGCAATTACTCCACTTCGCTGGGCAAAACTGCGCTCGAATTGGATGACATGCCATTAGAATTACGCCAAGAATGGCAAGCAGAACATGAACGCGTCTTGCGCGGCGAAACCATTTATAAAGGCCCCTTTGATGTCATCGCAGATGGAAAGCGAAAAAGTTATATTGTCACCCTGGCGCCAATCGTAATGGATGAGCAGATTATCGGCCTAACCGGTCTGCGCATTGACGTCACCGAATTGCGGCGGGCAGAAGAAGAAACGCGTCAGCTCAACGAACAACTCGAACAGCGCGTAATCGAACGCACTGCCGCTCTCGAACAGGCCAACCGCGAAATGCAGGCCTTTTCCTACTCCATCTCCCACGACCTGCGCTCCCCTTTGCGAGCGATTCGCGGATTCGGCCAAATTCTTAGGAACGAGTTTGGAAATCAACTGGATACAGAAGGAAAAAACTACCTGGAACGAGTGCTTCAGGCTGCTGAAGAAATGAACGCATTGATAGACAGCCTGCTGGCCCTCTTCCGATTGAGCAAAGCCGATTTGCATCGGCAGAAACTGGATTTGAGCGCCGAAGCCCGCTCCATCGTAGAAACTCTTCGCCAGGCCGAACCCAACCGGGCTGTCACCTGCCACGTGATGGAGGGACTGTTTGCCCACGCCGACCCGTCGCTCATGCGCAATGTGTTAGAAAACTTGCTCGGCAACGCCTGGAAATACTCCGCCAAAACCCCCGAAGCGATTATCGAATTCGGCGCGGAAACCAAAGACGGCGAGATAGTGTACTTCGTGCGCGACAACGGCGCCGGCTTCGACATGCAATACGCCGATAAACTCTTCCAACCCTTTCAGCGCTTGCACCGCGCCGAGGACTACCCCGGTCACGGCATCGGCCTGGCCACCGTCCAGCGCATCATTCAGCGTCACGGGGGCCGCATTTGGGCCGAATCCAGCCCCGGCCAGGGCGCGACGTTCTATTTCACGTTAAGCGAAACATAGCGTGGAATTCATTCCACAGCCGACCACCACAAAACGCTGCGCGAGGAGAAACTCATGTCAGAGATAGTTTACGATTACATCATCATCGGTTCCGGTTTCGGCGGCTCGGTCTCGGCCATGCGTCTGGCCGAAAAAGGCTATTCGGTGCTGGTGCTGGAGAAAGGCAAACGCTTCCGTGACGAAGATTTTGCCACGACCAATTGGCAGTTCTGGAAATACCTCTGGCTGCCGGCCCTTCGCGCGCACGGCATCTTGCAAATTAGCATCTTAAACGGCGTAATGGTCTTGCACGGAGCCGGGGTCGGCGGCGGCAGCCTGGGCTATGCTAACGTGCTGGAAGTCCCCTCCGAAGAGACGTTCGCTACGCCTGCCTGGAACACGCCGATTCCTTGGGGAAAGGTGCTGCGGCCCTATTACGAAACCGCCCGCCAAATGCTCGGCGTGGCACGCAACCCCCAACTCTGGAAAGCCGATGAACTCCTGCGCCAAATTGCCGCCGAACGCGGCATGGAACACACCTTTCGCGCGACCGAAGTAGGAGCATATTTTGGCGAACCGGGGCAAACCGTGCCAGACCCCTATTTTGGCGGCGAGGGCCCGGCGCGCGCCGGCTGCCGTCACTGTGGCGGCTGCATGGTCGGCTGCCGTTACAACGCCAAGAACACCCTGCCCAAAAATTACCTGTATTTTGCGGAAAAGTGGGGCGCAAAGGTACTGGCCGAGGTGGAAGTGACGGATGTCAGACCGTTGACGGTGGACGGTGGACAGCCGCGCCTGCACACAGACGGGGCGCGTTACGAGGTCATCTTCCAGCCCAGTACCAGCCCCATCAAACGGAAACAGAGAGCCAGGGCGAGGCATGTCATCTTCTCCGCCGGAGTGATGGGGACGATGAACCTGCTGCTGCGGCTGCGCGATGTCAAGAAATCGCTCCCGCATCTCTCCCCCCGCCTGGGAGACCAGGTTCGCACGAACAGCGAAGCCCTGTTAGGGTCGCTGGCGCGCGGCTCGGACGTGAACTATTCGGAGGGCATCTCGATTACCTCGATTTTCAACGCCGACGCAGAGACGCGCATTGAGCCGGTACGCTACCCAGACGGCTCGTCACTGATGCGCTTTTTGGGCGCGCCGCTGATTTCAGATGCGACGAGTGTCCCGGCCCGCATTTGGCGCACGCTGACCTGGGTCTTTCGCCATCCCATAGACTTCCTGCGCGTGATGGTGCTGCCCGGCTGGGCGCACAACGCCACCATCATCCTGGTCATGCAGCACGTAGATAACGCCCTGAAGTTCCGCTTGGGCCGCTCGTGGTTGACCGGCTTCCGGCGCGGGCTGGTGGCGCTGCACGATGAAGCGCGCCAGGTTTCAGCGCGGGTGGATGTGGGGCATGACGTGGTGCGCGAATTTTCGCGGCGCATTAACGGCGTGCCGCTGGGGTCAGTCACCGAAAATGTCTTCAACCTGCCCACCACCGCCCATATCTTGGGCGGCGCGCCGATTGGTCGGAATGCCGACGAGGGGGTCGTGGATGAAAACTTCCAGGTGCATAACTACCCCGGTCTGTACATCATTGACGGCTCCATTATGCCCGCCAATCCCGGCGTAAACCCCAGCCTGACCATCACCGCTCTGGCCGAGTATGCGATGAGCAAGATTGAAAAACGTGGGGCGAGATAGTCTCTCGCCCCACACTGGTTTTACCAGGCATAGGCCTGCGGCGCTTCGCCGCCCGGACCGGGGAAAATTTCATCCAGTTTCTTGAGCGTTTCTTCGTCCAATTTGATTTCGGTCGCCCGCACGGCGCTTTCCAACTGCTCCAGCGTGCGCGGCCCGATGATGGGCGCGGTGACGACCGGGTTGTGCAAGAGCCAGGCCAGGGCCACTTCCCCGGGGGGATAGCCCAATTCACGGCATAAGGCTTCGTACTTCTCCAACTTTTCGCGGTTCTTTTCCACTTCCTTCTCAAAATGCTCACCCATGCGCCGCCCAGCCTGGGCCTTTTCCAGCGCGCCGCCCAACAGGCCGCCACCCAGCGGGCTCCAGGGAATCAGCCCCAGGCCATAGTGACGGCAGGCGGGAATCACTTCCAGTTCGACCATGCGGTTGTTGAGGTGGTAAATGCTCTGCTCACTAACCAGCCCCATCATCCCGCGCTTGGAGGCTTCCTGGCAGGCGGTGGCGATGTCCCAGCCGGCAAAATTGCTCGAACCAATGTAAACCACCTTGCCTTGCTTCACCAGGCTATCAAAGGCCTGCCAGGTTTCGTCCCAGGGGCAATCGCGGTCAATGTGGTGCATCTGGTACAGGTCAATCCAGTCGGTTTGCAGGCGCTTCAGGCTGCCTTCGCAGTGCTTGCGGATTTTGTAGGCCGAAAGACTGCGCCCATCGCTGTTGACTTCCTTCCGATTGGCCTTGCGCGAAACGGGGTTGTAGACTTTGGTCGCCAAGACAACCGCCTCGCGCCGCCCGCCACCCTGCGCGAACCAACGCCCGATGATTTCTTCGGTCAGGCCGTGTTCCACGCTCCAGCCATACACATCGGCGGTATCGAAGAAGTTGATGCCCAGCTCGAGGGCGCGGTCCATGATTTTGAAACTCTCTTCTTCGCTGGTCTGCCAGCCGAAGTTCATGGTGCCCAGGCACAGATTGCTGACCAGGACGCCATGCTTGCCTAATCGTTTATGTGTTACTGCCATCGTTTGACTCCTTTCAGAAATGGTGTGGCGGATGTTTTTACTGATGCCCAACGATGCGATGCGGCTGATACGGCTCTTCCAGGTAATTCATCTCTTCCTGGCTCAGGCGAACCGAGAGGGCCGCAACGGCATCTTCCAGGTGAGAGATTTTGGTCGCCCCGACAATCGGCGCTACAACAGGCGGCTTGTTGAGCAGCCAGGCCAGGGCAATCTGGGCGCGCGATATGCCGTGTTTGGCGGCCAGTTCGGCCACCCGCTCTACAATCGGACGGTCGATTTCGGCGCTGGCATCGTATTTCATTTTTTGAATCTGGTCGGTTTCATAGCGCTTGGTGCTTTCAGACCAATCGCGCGTCAGGCGGCCCGAGGCCAGCGGGCTGTAGGGGATGGAACCGATTCCCTCGGCGCGGCAGAGCGGCAGCATCTCGCGCTCTTCCTCGCGGTATATCAGGTTATAGTGATTCTGCATCGAGACGAAGCGCGTCCAGCCGTGTTTTTCGGCCACATGCAGCGCCTTCTGGAACTGCCAGGCCCACATGGCTGAAGCACCGATGTAACGGGCTTTGCCAGCGCGGACAACATCGTTGAGGGCCTCCATCGTCTCTTCGATGGGCGTTTCATAGTCCCAGCGGTGAATCTGGTACAGGTCCACATAATCCGTGCCCAGCCGCCGCAGGCTGTTGTCTATTTCGGTCAGGATGGCTTTGCGCGAGAGGCCACCACCGTTGGGGTCTTCGCGCATTTTGAAAAAGACCTTGGTAGCGATGACCACTTCCTCGCGCCGGGCGAAATCCCTGAGGGCGCGCCCCAGGATTTCCTCGCTGACTCCAAGCGAGTAAACATTGGCGGTATCGAAGAAATTGATCCCCAGTTCGAGGGCTTTCTGGATGATGGGGCGGCTCTCGTCCTCTTTGAGCACCCATTTATGAATCCAGCGTTCCGGGTCGCCAAAGCCCATGCAGCCCAGGCAAATGCGCGAAACTTTCAGTCCGGTGTTTCCCAGCCGTGCATATTCCATGTGTTTCTCCTTTCTCGAACGATGATTAACTTTCCGCAGGGATGGCTGGCAGCGGTTCACCGGCTTCCGCCGCCTCGCCTTCCATCGAAATTTGGGGAATGGTGGCGATAATGAGCAGGCCAAGCAACAAAGCGAGCGCTCCCGCCAGGAAAACCAGTTTCAGGCCGCTTTCCAGCGTCGGCGCGCTGCGCTGAAGCAGGCCCAACAGGGAGGGCGCAACCGCAATCCCAACCATTTGGAAGAAAAAGACCGCGCCGACGGCTGAACCCAAGAGACGCTTCGGAACGGCAAACTGCGCCACCAGGGTGTTCAACGTGAGCAGTCCGCCCAACCCCAGCCCGGCCAGCGAGGTCGCCAGCACATACAACCAGGCCGGCGATTCGGCGGTCAGCCGCCAGAGCATGAAGAGCGCCAGCGTCCCCAAGCCATAGCCGAGAAGATACATTCCCTTGTACTTCCCGGTTTTGGAGAGTAACAACCCAGCCGGAATGCCGATGAGCGCCGCCAGCACCGTGTATGGTGTGAGCATCGAACCGCTCATCGTTGGACTGACGCGCATCACCTCCTGGACGAAGATGGGTGAATAGGCCAGAATGCTGACCGTGCCAAAAAAGGAGAGCAACCCCGTTCCGGCGGCGGTAATGAAGGTGCGGTTGGCGAGAATTTGCGGGTCGAGGATGGGCGCTTCGGCCCGTTTTTCGATTTGCAGAAAAGCGCCCCAGGCCGCCAGGGAGAGGACGAGCAGGAGCGCGCCCATCGCAAACTTTCCTGCCTGCCCCAGCCAGGAAACCCCAAAAATCAGCGCGGAGGTGGCAAAGACCATCACCACCATACCCGCAATGTCCATCTTTGGCCGGATGGTTTGCGCGGGGTTGGGCAAGGCAGCAGCCAGCAGACCCGCCGCCGTCAGCATGAGCGGAATCGTCCCCCAGTACAACCCGCGCCAGCCCAGGGCGCTCTCGGCCACCACCCCGCCCAGCACCGGGCCGATGAAGGCGGCAATTCCGCCCGGCAGGTTGAGCAAACCGGTCCATTTGGCGCGCTCTGCCGGGGGGAACAGGTCGCCGATGGCCGAAAAGCAGAGCGGGATAATCGGCCAATGCCCAATGCTCATAAAGGTCGTCACCGCCACCAGCGCAGGCATAGATTTCACCATCGCCGTCAGGCCTAAACCGAGGGCGAAAATCCCAAGCGAGGCCAGCAAGACCGCCCGCCGCCCGTAAACATCGGAAAGTTTGCCGGAAAGCAGCGTGCCGGCCGCCCCCGCCAGGGCGGGCAAGGCAATCAGCCACGAAAAGAGCGCCATCCCGTCCAGTTCGGCAATCATCCCCGGCTGGGCGATGTTGCGGGCGTTGATGAAGAGAAAACTACCGAACTGCGTGACAAAGACCGCTCCAACGCCGAGGATGGCCTTGTACCTAGATAGTTGGTTTGGTTGCTCAAAGTTGACTCGCGGTTGCATGAAAAATCCTTTCATATCCGCTCAAATCACGACAATCCACTTGAACGTGGTACCAATTTGAGCGTTGCCGCCCGTGCTTCGGGCGTCAGGCAGGCATCCACATATTGCTTGGGATAGCGGCGATATTTTTCGCGGTAGGCCGCGTCAATGCGGTCATTCAGCCCGGCGTCCGTTTCCTCCACGAAAGCGACATCCTTCTCCACCCCGCCGGAGCGGATACGTCCTTCGCGCCGCGTCAACACGCCGCGAAACCAGGGTCCCGTGCGCCCTCTGACGGCGCGCACATACAAATTGTCACCAACGCGCACAACCCAAATGGTCACCGGGGCGCGCAGTGTGCCATCACGTCGCATGGAGGAGAGGTTCAACTCATCGGCAGTACCAATTTTCTTGAGTTCATCACTTGTCCAAGCAGTCATCGGAAAGCATCCTTACACATCCAACTTGCGGTTGCCCAGCCACTTGACCATTTCTGGGTTACGGTGGTCAAAGAAAGCGCTGGTTTTCGTATCCAATGCCGCAATCGCCGCCATATCCTCGGCGCTCAACTCGAAATCGAACACGTTGATGTTCTCCAGCATTCGCTCTTTGCGAGTGGTTTTGGCAAGCGCGATGATGTTTCGTTGCACCAGCCAACGCAGGATAACCTGGGCCACACTTTTCTTGTGCTTGGCGGCGATGGACAGCAGGGTTTCATTCTGGAAAATGTTATTCCGGCCCTCGGCAAACGGCGCCCAGGCTTCGATAAAGACGCCGTTGTCCTGGAAAAATGTTTGCGATTCAATTTGCTGCTGGAAGGGGTTGACTTCAATCTGATTAACCGCTGGGGCAATCTCATTGTGAATCATCAAATCCATCAGGCGGTCGGGGTGAAAGTTAGAAACGCCAATGGCTCGGATTTTGCCCTGCCGGTAGAGTTGTTCCATCGCGCGCCACTCACCGTACACGTCGCCATAGGGCTGGTGGATGAGATACAGGTCAACGTACTCCAATTGCAGGCGGTTGAGCGAGCGCTCGAAGGCCTGGAGCGTGCCTTCGTAGCCGTTGCGCTGAATCCACAGTTTGGTGGTGATGAACAATTCCTCGCGCGCTAGGCCGCTTTGACGAATTGCCCGCCCAACGGCCTCTTCGTTTCGATACGAAGCGGCGGTATCAATGTGGCGGTAGCCGCTTTCGATGGCTTCGATAACGCTTCGTTCACATTCCGCCGGGTCGGTGATTTGGAACACGCCAAACCCAAGAATAGGAATTTCGACGCCGTTGTTCAATTTGACTGTTTGCATGATATTCTCCTTAATTGGGGCGCTGCTCTGGGGTCAGCAATCGGGTAAATGAAAGCGAGGCCAATTGCCAATTGCCTGCTTGCTGAACGTAGACCTCGGTCACCATGAAAGGATTGGTCACATCGTTGCCGCCCACCACCGCCAACAGCGTAATGCGGTTCAAGAGGATGGCAGTTGTACCGATGATGTTTACCGACACTTCGTGAATATCGGCTTGTTTATAGTGAATCCCGCCGCTGGCGATAATTTCCATTTCACGCGCTTTGTCCCAGGCGCCGCCCATGTGGACAAAAACCGATTTTTCATGGAAAAGCGCGTCCAGGGCGGCGGTATCGCGCTCGGCCATCCAGCGCCATTTCTCTTTGGAGAGGGTGATAATTTCTTGTTCCAGAGTGCTACCCGACATCATTTACTCCTCGTGCTGGGCGAATCCCGCTAGGTATTCCTCATCACTCACTTTTTCCATCCAATCCGCGGCCTGTCCATCCAGGGTTT
The DNA here is from genome assembly GCA_003130845.1 of Anaerolineae bacterium. Lineage (GTDB taxonomy): Bacteria > Chloroflexota > Anaerolineae > Anaerolineales > Villigracilaceae > UBA5195. Next base: position 29,893 of record QEXW01000129.1, on the reverse strand, counting down.
CCTGGATGGCGATATGGGTCATGGACGTTGCGGGCGCTGCCCCGTGCCAGTGCTTCTCGCCGGGAGCAATCCAGACCACGTCGCCGGGGCGAATTTCCTCCAGCGGGCCGCCCCAGCGCTGCACCCGCCCGCAGCCCGCCGTCACGACCAGGGTTTGCCCCAGCGGGTGGGCGTGCCAGGCCGTGCGCGCGCCCGGCTCAAAGGTGACATAAGCGCAACTGACACGCGCTGGCGCTGGAGCCTGGTGCAGCGGGTCCACCCGCACATGGCCGGTAAAGCGTTCGGCCGGGCCTTGGGCAGAAGGTTGGGAACCGTTGCGTTTGATTTCCATTTTGCACGCTCCTTGGCGCTACTTTCCGAACACCTCGCGGGCCACCCGGATGGCCGACATGGCGCGCGGCCATCCGGCATAGAACGCCAGGTGAATGATGACTTCCGCCAGTTCTGCTTCGGAGAGGCCATTTCCCTTCGCCCGCTTGAGGTGACCGGTCAGTTGCTCGGTGTTTCCGTTGGCAATCAGGGCGGCCACCGTCACCAGGCTGCGGTCACGCTTCGAGAGTTCTGGCCGCTCCCAAACATCGCCAAACAACACCTCATCGGTGAGTTCCGCCAGTTTGGGGGCGAAATCGCCGACCAGCCTTTGCGCGGTTGATAATTCTTTTTCGTCAGGCATTTTATCTCTCCTAATAGCGGTCGCCGACCACCGTAATTTGCGCTAGACGATGTTGCGCGTTTACTCTTCTATGGCAACAACCGCCTGAACCATTTGCTTTTCTTTACCCAGGATGATTTTTTCATAGACCTCAATCTTATGATTCAGCACATCGAGCGTTTTCTGTAATTGCTGCATGCGTTGCAGGAGCAAATCACGCTGTTCAATCAGAATTTCTTTGCGTGTTTCAATGGTGCTATCGCCCTGTTCGATGAGTTGCATATAATCAATCAGCACTTCGATGGGCAGCCCGGCGCTCCGCATGCACTTGATGAACTCCACCCGCCGCAGGTCGAGTTCAGTGTATTCCCGAACGCCGCTCTCGCTGCGATTGACGCGCGGCAGCAAACCAATCCGCTCGTAGTAACGCAGGGTATCGGGAGAAATGCCATATTTTTCACTCACTTCTGCAATTTTCATAGTTCACCTCGCGTCAATAGTCTATCACCTGGAGGTGACTCCAAGTCAAGAGTTTTTATTGAATTTTTATGTATAATTTTGCTGTATGACCATCTACCTTCATGATATTCCCCTCGCTGAAGCCAAACAACGGCTGCAAAGCGCATTGCAGGAAGCCGGTCTGTGGCGGGTATTAGGAAGTGAACATATCCCACTTGATGAGCACGCTCTCGGGCGCGTTTTGGCACAACCAATTTGGGCGCTAAAATCTTCTCCGCATTACCACGCCAGCGCCATGGACGGGTTTGCCATTCGCGCAGAAGCCACAAACGGTGCCATGCCATCGGCTCCGATTCAACTACAAATGGGGGCACAGGCCGCCTACGTGGATACAGGAGACCCGTTGCCCGATTGGGCCAACGCTGTCATCCCCATCGAAAATGTCGAGCCGCTGAATGCCCAGGGAGAAATAGCGACTGACCCGCGTCATCCAGTTGCGATTCGGCTGCGCGCATCGGTCACACCCTGGAGCAATGTTCGCCCGTTGGGAGAGGACATCGTTGCCACACAACTGGTATTGTCGGCCGGGCACGTATTAAAACCGTATGACCTGGGTGCAATTGCCGCGGCCGGGCATACCGCAGTGGTTGTCGCACGTCGTCCCCGCATTGCCATTTTGCCTACAGGCACAGAATTGGTGCCACTCGGCACAGAACTCAAACCAGGGGATATTCTCGAATACAACTCCTTGGTCATGGCAGCGCAAATTCGGGCAATGGGCGGCGAACCGGTGCGTTTTCCCATCACCCCCGATGACTTCCAAGCCATCCGCGCTCGCGTGCAGCAGGCCGCCGAAACATGCGACCTGGTCTTGCTCAACGCTGGGTCTTCGGCGGGGAGCGAAGATTTCTCGGCGCGGGTTGTCGAAGCGCTGGGCGACCTGTTGGTACACGGGGTTGCCGTCCGCCCTGGGCATCCTGTAATTTTGGGGATGATTCATCGGTCCTCAACCAACACAACCTCCACCGCGAAAATCCCAATCATTGGGGTTCCAGGGTATCCCGTTTCTGCTGCCTTGACAGTAGAAATCTTTGTGGAAGAACTAATCGCACGCTGGCTAGGACGACGCATCACAAAACCACCCGTCATCTCTGCCAGCCTGACTCGCAAAACAGTCTCTCCGCCAGGGGACGATGATTTTGTGCGGGTAGTGGTTGGCAAGGTGGGTGAGAAAACACTGGCTGCGCCGATTGCACGCGGCGCGGGAGTCATCACTTCGCTGGTGCGCGCCGATGGATTGGTGGTGTTACCGCAGGGTGTACAAGGAGCAGAAGCGGGCGAGAATGTTCAAGTGCAATTACTGCGCCCGTTAAGCGACATCGAACAGACCATTTTCTGCGTCGGCTCCCATGATGTTATCCTGGATTTGCTGGCGCAGCACCTTAGCGCATACGACCGACGGTTGGTTTCGGCCAACGTAGGCTCACAAGGTGGTTTGGTTGCACTCCGGCGTGGTGAGGCACATCTCGCCGGCTCTCATCTGCTCGACCCGCAAACCGGCGAATACAATCTCACGTATATTGCCCGCTACCTACCCAACCTGCCGGTTAAATTGATAGGATTTGTGCGCCGTGAACAAGGGCTGATTGTACGCAAAGGCAACCCCAAAGGCATACGTTCATTGCATGACCTGCTGCGACAGGAGGTTACCTTCATCAACCGGCAGCGAGGCGCAGGAACGAGAGTTTTGCTCGATTATCAACTGAGCCTCTTGGGGATTGCACCGGAACAGGTTCGCGGGTATGATGAAGAAGAATACACTCACCTGGGTGTAGCAGCTGCAGTCGCATCTGGCCGCGCCGATTGCGGTCTGGGCATTCCGGCGGCAGCATACGCCCTAGAGCTCGATTTCATCCCTCTTTTTCACGAACGCTACGACCTGGTCATTCCCCAACAATACGCAGCGAGTGAGTTATTACAGCCTTTATTTGAAGTAATTCAATCGCAATCATTCCAACATGCTGTAAACGCACTTCCAGGGTATGATACAAGCATCATGGGAACAATCATTGCGGAGGCAAATTCATGATTCAAGCACTTGTAATTGATGACAATCGTTCTACAGCAGATTCAATGGTGCGTGTTTTGAAAGCATTGGGGATTCAAGCGCGTCCAGCCTATGGCCCTGGACCAGCCATGGCCATTTTGCGTGCGGAAACTCCCAACGTAATTTTTTTGGACATTAACATGCCAGGGGTGACCGGTTTTGATATTTTGAGCTTTGCCAACCGCGAACCGCGCCTAGCCAACGTGCCGGTCATTGTCTGCACTTCGGATGACCAACCCCAAACCCGCACCAACGCCATCCAGGCCGGCGCGCGTGATTTCCTCGTCAAACCGGTGACCGTAGATGCATTGGAGCAAGCGCTTAAGAAACTTGGCCTGCTCTAAACGCGCATTGTCGCACCAGCGCCCCGCCACAAGCGGGGATTTTGATTGTTTCTCAAACGAGAGAACAAGATTGCCGCCCCCTTACCTGCTCGGCGTCCCTTTCAGCGTAAAATGACTGGTTTCGCTCATCACAACGCCCTCTCTAGGAGAAAATGTCGGGTCAACTGCCTCCCACTTGGCCGTCAAAGGCACGCCTTTAATCAACGGCCCACCTGTAATTTTCCAGCCGCTTATCGAATAATCTGCATGTGCCATTCTAGATATCGTGAACAGGGCGGTCCAAAAATCCCCTCCTCCATCCAGATGATACGCTATTGGGCAATCCCCTTGTCCGATGAACGCACCACCCTGCTGCGCAACCCAGCCATTCACGCTCATTTGAAGAGTAAAATCTCTTAATACCCCTGCGACATAGATTGGGGTCAAACGGCTAACAACCAAATCCAGGTTGGTATATTGCTTAACTGGGAAATTGCAGCCATGCCCAGAAATGCTCACTTCCAGAGTCATCTGTTTGTCCCCATGCAGAAAAACATCCCCCTTGTGGTATCCAACATATAACACCAGCCCTTGCACTTTCATCGTGACAAACATAATCGATTGCTCGACTTCAAACGTCAGATTCGAATACCCATCCAAAGTGAAAACACAATCTTTCGATCCTGATAACAGATTATTTAAGAGATTCTCGCCAAACTTCTCTTTGAATCGTTCAGTCAGCGCCTGGTCAAAATTTCCCCTTTTGGGATTACCAAGTCGGCGGATAAGTTCCTGCACTTTCATTTCTTCTACCGAAAGACAATCTTTTCTGGCTTTTTCCAGAAAGGCTTTAATTTTGTCAACCAGCTGGTCTAGGATTTCAGCATTCAGTCTCTTGTTAAATTTATCCCCCCCTAAATCCAAGTACATCCTAAACTCATCCAGAACATCCATCAGACTATTCCAATCATTGGCTTTATCCACCTTCTGACGGATTGCTTCACCAATTTTTTGAAACCGAGCCGCTTCGGGCGGCAGGTTGGGCAAAGGAGCAAGCGGCTCGATTGATGTAAGGGGAGCCAACTCATCCATTTGGGCGCGCGCAGCACGCTGGGCAGCGCGATTGGCCGCTTTGGCAGGCATTTTGACTTTCTTGACATCCGAAACCGTACCGCTTCCTACCCCATAGCCGCCTCCATATTGCAGTTTCGCAATATCAGAAAGCGGTGGAGCAGGGAGAGGGACCATACTTAAGCTGGCAACGAGAGTATCCTTGGAACTTCGAAAAGATTCCGGGTCAAGAGGATACAGATGAAATTCCTGGCCATCGTCCTCAAAACCAAACCCAACCTGCAATAAGTCGGCAGGAGGAGAGAAGTCACTCGGAGGAAACATTTTTAGGGTCGCCGGAAGATCGAAAACGATTTCCTGGGGTTCAATAAATACTGCCCCCAATACGCCTCCACTCAAGGGCAAATCGGGAATTGTAGAAATCGGCTTGAGTCTAATTGTTGTCTGGAAAGCCAGCGCGCCAGGAGGTACGGTCAGTGTGTACGTCACGCCATTCGCACCGGTCACAGACAATTCACCGCCCTCTGGCCCGATTTTCGCTTCCGATTGAATAAATGTCGGCGCAAACATTGAGGAGTAAAAATTGCCCGATTCCAGGCTCTTTGGGTCAATTTGGCTCCAATCCAAATTGTTCAGGTCAATCGCGGGCGGGGCCATGTCGAAAGCAAGCGTGACCGATTGCGGATCGCTTTGCTCTTCTGGCACCAAAACTTTCACCGTTTTGGGTTTCGTCCGGACGGAATCACCCACGATGGTCAAGCGATACGTGTACTGTGCCCCATCAAAAACGCTATCAAGATAAGTCAACTGGTCTGCTGGAAGCACCGCTAAGGGAATAAAATCATCGCCGACTTGCAGTTCAACCCAGTATTGCTCGGCACCACTCACAGCATCCCATTTGAGAGTCACTCCACCATCTACAACTTCGGCATAAAATCCATCACTGGTTGTACTGAGAGGCGTGCTTGTGGCATTGGCAGGTTGTCCATTCGGAGCGATGCCAGCGAGAAAATTACAAGCCAAAGAAAGGATTAAGACAATACTTAAAAAAAACAAACTCTTGTTCATATAAACCTCTAAGAAATTTATACGTATTCCATCAGAATTATCAATATGACATTTGGACTATGATGAGAATACAAGATAGCTGCAATTGGCGGCTGTGTTTGACCAGGCGCAAGCGCATTGACACGTCAGTGAACGGACGTCCCCCCAATCCCAACTTGCCCGCTTTTAACTTCCTGAATACGCATTCAAACGCGCAGCAATTTTTGCTGCACAATACAGGGCATGATTGCGCGTGAAATCACTTGCTTCACGATAGGTGGCCGAGCGCAGGGTGTTGAAAAACAATGCAATCAAATAAGCGCGGTCGGTATAGCCTGTGCTTTGCGCAGCCAACGCACGCAGGTGAAGCATCACTTGATGTGCTTTGAGCAAACCCGGATGGTCGTAAACGACCGCCGATAAGGGAACATGCTGCAAATTGCCATTGAAGCAAATTTGCGCCCAGTGTAATAACGTTTCAAGACTACAGCCCGCTTCACGCACCAGGCGAAAGCGAAGATGGGTTTCTAAGGCAGCATAATCTTGTAAGATATGACCATCATCGGTTGTGGTCAGGAAATCAATCAGCCAAGTATCGTGGTGCGGGTCAATCAGGATATTCTGGCCATTCAAATCGCCGTGAATGGTGGCAAAAAAGACATCTGCCCAAAAATTTCCTGTGCGCGCATAGTGCAAAGGATTAGGAAGGCGCTCTGTGCCAAAGAGCCAAGAGCCATCTGGTTGTTCGCTAAAAATTGCTTGTCGCGCATCAAGACCTGTCACAATCGAACGCAATTTTTCGTCGGTCAAGTGCAGGTGTTGCATGTAAAAGGCACGCAAGTCATATTTTTCCTTCATTCGCCCGGTGCGGTCTTTGAGGGGAAAAAGCGTCTCGCGGTAGAGATTATCCAGAACGGGCAAAATATCGGGCAGCCAGGCGGAATGATAATAGTTTGTAAAGGTATCGGGTTGCCCTCCCAAACCGATAAACGAGTACCAAATCCCGGCCAGGTTGTGCGTTTCGGCCATGCGCAAAGCTTCAGGAATGCGGTGATTGCCCACGATACCCCGCACATATTTTTCGTAATTTCTAATTTCTGTCTTAATCTCGTGCCGCTCACCGATTTTGACAACCACGCTCTGACCTTCACCCCGCTCACGATATGTTGGGACAACATGAAACACCGCTGCGCCGCTAAAGCCTTGCTGCATCTGTCCTAAGCGAATGCGCTCGCACTCGAAGAATAGCTTTCCAAACAGTTCACGGATTTGCAAAAGAATATCCTCACGCAAGGGGATATGGTCGCCCACCAAACGGATACGCTCGGCTAGCTTTTCAATGGACTGGTGAGGGTCGTCAATCACAAGTTCCAAATTTAGATGCAAATGCTCCTGAAAAGCCATCCGAACCATATCGGGCAAGACGGTCATCTCCTGCTTAAAGACCACTCCGTACGCAGGTTGGCGGCCATTCACCGGCTGCAAGGCCTGACGCACCATATCAGCATCGGCATAGCCGGTTAGCATAATGACGGCTATGGCCGGGTAGCGCTGATTGATGTCTCGCAACAAGTCCATACCCTCGCGGTTATCTTCGTCGCTTTCATCCAAGCGAACATCTAAAACAGCCAGATGAAAATGCTCGGTTTCCAATATATCGAGCGCTTCCTGGCGCGAAGCAGCAAACCAGGTGAGATAGCCCGCATCCCGCAACAGTCCGCTCACCGTGCTGCGCACATCAGGTAGGTCATCCACAACCAGTATTTTTCCACGCATAACTAGCCTTCCCCATTTTTCGACAATGGAATTTCAACCAACATCGTGGTACCGAGCAAACCTGTGCTTTCAATCCGAATGTCACCACCTAGGCTATCCATTATCATTTTGCTTAACCACAACCCCAAACCAGAACCTTCTTCTTGATTGGCAGGAGAAACCGGCTTGGCAAACAAGCGTGATTGGATTTTGGGCGAAATGCCCCCTGGCACGTTATCTTTGACCCGCACGCAAATTTTTCCATCCTCCAGTGCAGTCCACACCTGAATTTTCGCACCACCAAACGAAAGACCAGGCGGAATCCGATCGCGGTAGGCATGCAGCCGTTTATGCGCTTTATCGAGTTCGCGGTAAGCATTTTGAATCAGGTTGTGAAACACTTCGGCAATTTGTCCTTTGGGCAAAGAGACTTGCGGTAAATCGGGGGCAGTTTCTATCGAGGCCTCAACCAACCAGCGGGTGCGGTCTGCTGTCCACTCATGACGTTGTTCCTCGAAAATCTCACGCAACAGGGCATTGATATCCACTTCCTCGGCATGAACCTCCAACAACGGGGCGCGAATGCGCTTGAGCAGGGTGGCAGTGTAGCGGGTGTTGCGCTCGATAATGCTCAGAATCTCTTCGAGTTCATCATCTTTTGTGTCTAAACGATTGCGCAAGCGCACCAAATTGGGAGGAATGATGCTGAGCGTATTGTTAATGCGATGTTCCAGAGCAGCCATCGCACGCCCTAACGTAGCCAGCTGTCTTTCGGCCAACACTTCACTGCGCGCCTGGTTGTAAAGCCGCGCATTTTCTAAAGCAGCAGCGGTTTGGTTGGCAATTGTCTGTAAAACAGAAATATCATCTATCGTATACGTATTCTCCCGCTCGTGATACACCACAATTGCTCCTAAGGTACGGTCACCGGCCAACATGGGAGCGCCAATCCAAGAAGAGAAGAAGACCTCATTGGGTAAAAGATGCCCTGCATCCAGTTCAGCGCGCTTGGAAGAAAAAACCGTCTGACGGGAATCTAGGATAGGTTTAATGTGCGCCTGCCAATGCTTGGATGCTTCCCACCCCAAGACAGATAACGTCTGCCCATTGCGCACAACCAGTGCGGGGCGAATTTCATTGTTTTCAGCATCGTACAGAGCAATGGTCAAATTGCGGCTATCCATGAATCGGTCAATCTGCTGATAAACCAAATGAAGCAATTCACGTTCCGAACGTGTCACCTGGGAGGCTAACAAATTGCCCGATTCAATCAATGCCTTGCGGCGGATAAGCAAACGTGCGTTGCGGATGGCCAGCGCCGTCTGCGCCGCATAAAGCTCAATCAATTCACGCTGAGGCCCAGAGAAACTCTGTCGCTGGCGATAACTGACGAACAGCACGCCGACCACTTCATTGCCAATCTTCATCGGCACGGTTGCCATAGATTGAATTTTTTCCCGCACCACAAAGCGCTCTTTTATTTGCTCTGCAGACCCTTCACGCGGTCTAGTTAAAATCGGCTCGCCAAGCGCATCATGCACATACCAGGGACGACCATCTTCCAAAACCCTACGAGCAATATCGGCGCGAGAAACCACATGTCTATCTATCGGCTGATACCGCTGTCCGGCCTCGATGACCGGCATAAGATAGATATTTCGGTTTTGCTCGTATTGATATACATCCACCAAATCGGCATCTAACACTTCCAAAGCGCCCTCGGCCACCTGCGTCAGCAAGCGCGGTAGGTCTGCTTTGCCTTCGCTCAGTTGAATCAGGTTTTCGGATACGCTGTTCAAGCGACTCAGCGCTTCGGCTCGTTTTCGCGAGCTTTCGTAAAGCATGACATTGGCAATGGCAATCGCTGCCTCGGCAGCAAAAATTTCGATAAGTTCTTTTTGGTGCGCAGGGAACGTCTGGGGTGTACGATAATTGATGAATAAAGCCCCAACCGTCTTGCCTGCCACCATCAGCGGAATCGCAGCGGTGGATTGAATGCCTTCCCGGACAACGAACCGCTGGCGCGTGCGGGTATCGGCAGGGCGGTTGGGTTGAAAGGGGCCGTTGGTACGCGGATCATGCTGCGAATCAGTGATGTACATGGGTTGACGTACATCCAACAGTTGGTAGAGTACGTCATCTTTATAAATAGCCGTTGGGCTAGGGCTGCTACGGCTTCCGGCCAGCGAAGGCGGCAGGAGAAAGCGGTCTTCTTCCTCGTTGTAGTGATATAGGTCAACCAAATCGGCGCCTAAAACCTTCAGGGCCGTTTGAGCCACTTCGTCTAAAACATCCTTGAGTTTTCTCCGGGAGGGAATGGACAACAGCCCAGAGCCAATTTCATGCAATTCCTTGAGTGCTCTTGCCTGACGTTGAGAGCGGCGAAACAATTGGGCATTATGAATGGCAATCCCGGCTTGGTGCGCAAACAAGCGAATGGAATTTTTCTCTTCCTCGGTAAAGCGGTGCGGCGTGCGATAGTTGATAAACAATAAGCCTAACCCAATGTTGTTTGCGCGCGGCGCAATTGCCATAAACGCTTTCACACCCTCACGGACAATAAAATGGTCATGCAAACGTTGCGGATACTCACTTGCCAGGTCATTAATCACCAGTTCCCCCTCCCGCATGACCTGGCTTGCCATACTCCATTTCACACGCGGCTTTTCACTCAACTCAAGCGGCGTCACTAAGCCATGATGAACAACATGCGCCCGGTCATAATACCACTCGCGCTCTGCATCGAACGGATACAAAACGGCGCAATCGGCTCCCAGCACTTCGCAGCTCGCTTTGACAATCCCCTGCAAAATCTCACGCAAGTTCTCCGAGACAATTTCATATTTTTGACTGATGTGCATGAGCGCTTCTAACACCACACGCCGGTTTTCGACCTCAATGGTGAGCGCAATTTGGTTGACGAAATTATCGGCGAGCGTCTTTAGGCTATTTAAGTTGCCTGTGCGGCCAGGACCGGCGTGCAAGGTCATCACACCTTCGGCTTGTCTGTTGACCACAATCGGCACACACAGCACGGAAACCCACCCCTGCTCCATGGCTTCTTTTTTGTGCTTCCAGCGTGGTTCACGCAAAACGTCCGAGATAACTTCTGCCTTCATCGAGCGAAAAACATCCGCTATCACATCGGCTTCATGCAAGAAGACCACAGCCTCTTCTTTCAATACTGCCGGCATACCCTGAAAGGCCGCCATCCGCAACTGTCGGCGTTGCTTATCGGGAATCCAGATACTCACCGGCAGGTTGACCAATTCATGTAACGTCTTGGTGAAATTGTAAAACAGGCGGATGCGCTTTGCTTCGTTCAACCGCACAACATTCGTGGTGGTACTTGACATACTTCACCCCCTCAATAGATAACTACCAGCGCTCCCAATGTATCACTTCATCAAACGCGCGCCGGCCTCCTTTACGGGGTGCGGCAGTCAGCACCTCTTCATCCGCCGGATAACCAAAGGAGAGCGCGATGCGCAAATGCCATTCCGACGGAAAGCCCAAAAGCTCACGCGCTCGCTCTGGCTCGTAAATAGAAGCAGGGCAAGAGCCAATGCCCAATTCCCAGGCAGCCAATTGCATATAGGCAGCGGCTTGCCCAGCATCAAACATCGTCTGAAATTTAGCTGTTGGGTCAGGTGTTAGTATCGCTACGCCCAAGGCTGCCCCGGCCAGATGACCCGCCCATTCCCCACAAGTGGAGAGCGCCTTCAAAATTTGTCGGTCTCGAATAGCAATGAACTGCCAGGCTTGGGTATTTTTTGAAGATTGTGAGCGCCGCCCAGCATTGAGAATAATACGAACTTCCTCATCTGAGAGCGGTTTCTCGAGAAATTTGCGCACAGCACGCTTGGTGCGAATAGATTCAGCGACATCCATAGAAACGCAGCTCCTGTTCGTTGAACCCGGCGATTATCCCTTATAATTTTACACGGTTTCGCGGCAAACAACGCCAAACGAAGTATCAGCCGGTTTTATGCACCGCCAGCAAGCCCTTTTACGATTGGTTGACCTTGCAACAAAAAGACAACCTAAGAATAGCCAGGGTATAATCCGATGTATGAATGAAATGCCACCTTACCGCCCTTTCCTCCTTCCCAATCTTCTGCTCATGATTGGAGGTTGGGGCGGGTTATACTTACTGCTCAACTTAACTGAACCGACTTTGTGGCCCCGTTGGGGCTTCTTTGTGCTTGTCGTGCTGGCTTGCACCGGCACGGCCTTACCCATCGTGTACCTGCTTAATCGGCTTTTTCCCTCCAAACCACCAGCCGAAGCACACGTCATCACCCGCCAAGCCACTTGGTTTGGCTTGTACTTTGCAGCCTTGGCCTGGTTGAGCATTGGTCGCATCCTGAACTTTTCCATCGGCCTGTGGCTGGCACTGGGTTTGGCTGCGATTGAATATCTGCTACGTACCCGCGAAACGCTCTCCCATTCCACCGATGTCCCTCCGCAACCTCCCCTCCGTTGATGCTCTGCTCCTGCAATCGTCCGCTCTGCTTGCATCGTATGGCCGCCCGCTAACCCTGCAGGCACTGCGTAAAACGCTGGAAATGGCACGAACCCATGTGCGCAACGGCGGGGAAGTGCCCTCTACCGAAGTACTTCTTTCCTGGACGGCCTCCCAACTTGCACAGTGGACAAAGCCTACCCTTGAGCCGGTCATCAATGCGACCGGGGTCATCTTGCATACCAATTTGGGGCGCGCCCCGTTGAGCAAATCTGCCATAGCGGCTATGCTGGCTGCCTCAAGCGGATATAGCAACCTGGAATTTGACCTGACAACCGGCAAACGCGGCTCGCGCCTGATTCATGCCGAAGCCCTGCTCAAACAATTAACCGGCAGCGAGGCGGCGGTGGTGGTCAACAACTGCGCTTCAGCGGTACTTTTAGTGCTTTCGGCACTGGCCAAAGGGAAACGCGTCATCATCGCGCGCTCACAACTGGTAGAGATAGGTGGCGGGTTCCGTATCCCCGATGTTATGAAGCAAAGCGGTGCAAAGTTATTGGAAATTGGTACCACCAACAAAACACGCCTGAGCGATTATGAAGAAGCCTTATCGGCGAATCACTTCTCGGCCACCGCCTTTTCCCCCGTTTCAAAATCAATTCTCATGCGTGCGCATCGCTCCAACTTCCGCATCTTGGGCTTTACCGAAGAACCTTCGCTACGCGAAGTTGCAGACCTTGCGCACCAATACCAAACCATCCTAATTGACGACCTGGGTTCTGGCACATTGATAGATGTAACCCGCTACGGATTGGCACACGAACCAACTGTCCAAGAATCTCTAGCCGCAGGGGCAGATGTGGTCATGTTCTCTGGCGATAAACTGCTGGGTGGCCCACAAGCCGGCATCATTTTAGGGCGTGCCGATTTGCTTTCCAAAATCAAAAAACATCCATTGGCGCGCGCCGTCCGAGCCGATAAAACCCGCCTGGCTGCACTCTCTGCCACCCTGCTTCACTATTTGAAAGACGAAGCCGAGCGAGAAATTCCTATCTGGCAGATGATAGCGCAATCACCAGAGAGTCTGCGTGCCAGGGCAGAGGCCTGGAAAACACACCTTGGGTGTGGCGAGGTCGTGCCGTCTGAATCCACTGTGGGAGGCGGCAGCCTGCCTGGTGAAACGCTGAAAACTTTCGTCTTGAGCCTAGCGGTCCAATCAGCCTCTTCCGTTTTGGAGCGCTTACGCAAATACACGCCCCCGGTCATAGCCCGCGTGGAAAACAACCGCGTTCTGCTCGACCCACGCACCGTCTTACCGGAGCAAGAAAGCACACTGCTCGCTGCGCTTTCCGCAACACTGGGTAGCACACAGCGGTCCTGAGCAAAGCCAAATCACATCAAAAACACTTCCACCACCTCCCCAGCGGTCAAACCGGTAGCATCCGGGGGAATTTTTATTAATCCATCAGCCGCAGCCAGAGTAAAGATGAGATTGGATTTGCCAAAAATAGGCTCGGCCAACCAGGCTTCTTGCCGAGTGTTGGCAGAAGCGCGTATGAGTTTAACCGGCCACCAATCTTCGCGTCCGGCTTGAGAAGCCAAATTAACGGTCAGCCGCGCCGTGAGACAGGGGCGTGGACGGTCGAGCGGAAGGCCTAATAGTTTTTCAATCACCGGTACCACGAAAAGATAACCATTGACCAGCGCACTCACCGGATTCCCGGGCAAGCCAATTACGGCCTTTCCATCGCACACGCCTAAGATTGTCGGTTTGCCGGGTTTGGTGTTGATGCCATGCACCAATACCCCCGGCTTGCCAAGTGAATCTATCACTTGGGCTGTCATATCACGCGTAGAGGCCGAAGAACCGGCGCTAATCACGACCAGAGCACATTCTTGTAGCGCTGTTTTGGCTTTGACCTGAAGCGCATCGAATCTGTCAGGCGCGATCCCATAAAAGACCGCCTCCCCCCCAGCGCGCCGGACAAGCGCCGCCAAGGTATGGGCATTGATGTCACGCACCTGCCCAGGCGCCGGTACCTGGTCTGCCGGAACGACTTCATCGCCTGAAGAAATCAAGCCTACGCTCACTTTATTGACTACGCGCAATTTTGTAATCCCCAAAGCCATCAGCCCGCCAATTTCGGCCGGGCGTAGGCGCGTGCCACGAGGAATAACCACTTGCCCTTGCTGAACATCTTCCCCCACGCGAATCACATTCTCGCCATCGGCTACTGCGCGCAGAATTTCGATTTCGTCTCCTACCTGTTGAGTATATTCAAGCATGACAACTGCATCGGCCCCGGCGGGCAACATGCCGCCGGTGTGAATCAAGGCACACTGACCAGGGTCAATCCCAAAAGCCGGAGTCGTCCCCATAGGCACTTCACCCACCAATTTTAGATAGGCCGGCAAAGAGTCGCTGGCTCCAAAGGTATCGCGTGACCGAACCGCGTATCCGTCTACGGTAGAGCGCGGAAATTCCGGCAACGCATGCGGGGCAAGAATATCTTCCGCTGTCACCCGCTCTAGAGCAGCGGAGGTTTCGACCATCACAGCAGGAACACTGGGCCGCAGTTCTGAGAGCAGTTTCTCGCGGGCGGTATCAGGAGGCAAAAGAGTCAAAAACTCAGGCATAGTAGACAACTCGTAATGTGGAAATGACCATCAGCGTAACCAGAAGGTGATTGTGATAAGGTAAGAGGTCAGGCCAAAAACCGCTGTTGCGGCGATGTTGAGAGCATTCCAAACCGGTTTGGCGCCATCCGCAATGTTGCGCAACATGAGAGCCTGCCAAGCCGCAAGCGGCAGCGTGAGTAAAGCCGGCCAAGTTAAGTGAAATGGAACCGACAGAAAAGGCAACATCGCCAGAAAAAAATAAGCAGCAACCAGCAGGCTATTATGCAGTGGTATTGCCTTTTGCCAACTTAATCGCACCAGTAAGACCCGCCGTCCATACTTGAGATGATTCGGGTATTGCTCAAAGGAAATTGCTAGCTGCCATGCCAGAGCCAGCAAAAAAAGAGGGAAGGTGAACCCGCGCAGAAAGGGATGCAAACCAGGAAACATCAGCAAAAAAGCAATGGCGGGAGTGAGAACCGCCAAGAGAAAAGCCAGCACAATTTCCCCAATGCCCCGTTCTATCAAACGCACAGGCGGCACAGCCAGTGATAGGCAAAGCAAGAGATACAACACAAAAAGTAAAGCGTTATTAACCGTCAGGTGACCTTGCAGGTAGAGCCAAAAGGCCAACAACGCGCCAACTGCCAAAAAAGCCGCACTAACCGCCAGCAAGATAGGACGTAATACTTCCCGCTGCTGGCGTGTTTCCGCAGGTAAAATTGGGTCATCGGGCCGGCGAAAATAGTCCACAAGCAAGCTAGAAGCAGCCAGAAGAAACAGCAGAGCCATCCCTGTTGCAATTTGGGTGAGGGGGTTCAACACGCCACCCAGATAGCGGGCAATTCCCAAACCAAGACCATACGCTAGCAAGGCTAACAGCAAGTGAATCGGGCGCATTAGACGGACGATGATATTGAGTGAGAGCATAGGTCAAGGCTCAACCAGCAATTGGCGCAGGTCGCGCAGATGGATTTGGTTATGACGATAGACCATTTTGACCATTTCTGCTAATGTGGTCAGACCAAGAAAAGGGTGGCGGCCTTGTTTGGCGAGGTCATCTTCGGTGAAAGAAGCAACCAGGGCAGTCATTTCCGCACGAACAGCACGGAATTGTGCGAGCAAATCGGCGGGTGAAAGGGTGCTTGTCTTTTGTTGCTGATGCGCATTGTAATGGTCAATATCAAAGTCCTCCGAGGCCCCCATACCACCAGAGCGTATATCGGCAAACAATTCCAGAAAACCACGCTCGGCAGTGACAAAATGCGCCAGGACACTGCGCACGGTCCAGATTTCACCTTCAGAATAAATGGGAATGTGCCAGTGTTCAGGCTTCAGGTTGGAAAAAAAGGCGAGCGCCTTCTCGCCTTCAGTCATCAGGCGCTGGGCAAGGAAAGCGGGGGTGTCGGGCATGCAAATTCTCCAGCATTACAAAAGTGAGTAGCCGCCATCAACGGCAATGGTTTGTCCGGTAATATATTCGTTATCGAGCAAAAATTCAAGCGAGCGGGTAATTTCATCAAGATGTGCAGCGCGTTGGATGGGCAGGCGCGAAACCAGGCGGCTCCAGTCTTCCGGCGGCATGTCATCCGAAGGTAACACCAAGCCTGGCGCAATGGCATTCACCCGCACCTGTGGCGCAAACGCGCGCGCCATCAGGCGGGTAAGTGATTCTAAAGCAGCTTTGCTGACGGTGTAAGCAGCATAGCGCGTCCAGACTTTTTCGGCAGCAATATCGCTCATATTAACAATTAAACTGCCCGGCTTCATGCGCCGAAACGCGGATTGGGCGCACAAAAACGGCGCGCGCAAATTCAAGTCAAAAATTTCGTTCCAGCTCGCAAGATTCATGGAACGCAAGTCCCCCGTGCGCATGATGGCTGCCGAGTTGACTAAAACGTGCAAACCGGTCAAACGATTGGCAGGGTCGGCCAACAGAGTATCGAGAAAGCCAAACATCGCGTCAATTTGAGTCGGGTCGGTTAAGTCGGCGCGAAAAGGAAAAACGGGGACCCCCAGGGTGCTTACCTCCAGTGCAGTTTGCCCGGCTTTCCTTTCGGAAGAGTGATAATGCAGCAGAATGGCATAAGCACGGCGGGCGAGCGTCAGGGCCAAAGCGCGCCCTAGGCGATGCGCCGCACCGGTGATAAGCGCAAGGGGAAACTGAGATTGCATGAGTTCGTCCTTTGGCCGCTTATAGCAAGCGGTCGCCACCATTGACCGAATCGGTGCGGTAATGACAGCCCCGGCTCTGACGGTTGTGACGAGCCGCCTGGGCAACCAGCAGAGCGGTCTCAACCGCGTTTCGTAACCCAATCAGTCCATCGCTCAGCTTGGTTTTGCGATAAAAAGTCTCAATTTCATTTTGAAGATGCCGCAGTTCGCGAATGGCGCGCGAAAGTCGGTCACCAGAACGAATCAGCCCGACATAGTGCCACATGATGTTTTGAATGGTCTGCATATCGCCCTGAATCAGGGCAGGGTCGGAGTCGTGTATAAGATTAGATTCATCCCAAGGGGGAATGGCATCTGGTTCAGGATGAGAAAGGTGGTCAATCTGCTGTAAAATCCGCTCGGCAGCACGTGCGCCAAAGACCAGCCCTTCTAACAAAGAGGTGCTGGCAAGGCGGTTGGCACCGTGCAAGCCGTTGCAAGCCACTTCACCCACCGCGTAGAGATTGAGGATATTGGTCTGTCCCCATTCATCTACGGCAACGCCTCCACAAGAATAGTGTGCTGCTGGCACAACAGGGATGGGTTCACGGGTAATATCAATGCCGACTTTCCAACAGGTGGCATAGATGGTGGGAAAACGCGCCCGCAGGCGTTCCGCCGGCATGTGGCTAGCAATATCGAGCAAGACATGTGAATAGCCCTGGGCTTCCATCTCACTATGAATAGCCCGCGCTACCACATCACGCGGGGCAAGGTCTTTCCAGTGGGGATCATATTTTTGCATAAAGGGCTGGCCATCCGGGGTAAGCAGGATGCCGCCCTCGCCGCGTACGGCTTCACTAATGAGAAAGCCCTCTGCCCCAGGAACAGCAAGCGCCGTCGGGTGGAATTGAATATATTCCGCGTTAATGATGCGCGCGCCCGCCCGATGCGCCATCGCCAAGCCATCGCCGCGCGCACCGGGCGGATTGGTGGTGTAACGGTAGATGCGTCCTAAGCCACCGGTGGCCAGAACGGTGGCTTTGGCCAGCGTGCGGTGAACAGCACGCCCATTCCGGTCAAAGACATAAGCCCCATAGCAAGCGATTGAGCGATACGTATCCAACGGGTTGCGCGAATGATGAGGATAGGTAATTAAGTCAACAGCGGTGGCATTGGTCAACAGCTCGATATTGGGGCGACGGCGCACGGCTTCTAACAAATGCGCAACGATACTACGACCGGTGCTATCACCCACATGCAGAATGCGCCGCCGAGAATGGGCGGCTTCTTGCCCAAAGGCCAGCTCGCCATGCGGATGCCGGTCGAAAGGGACGCCTGCTTCGGTCATCAAGAGTTTTTCCAGCCGCCTGGGGCCTTCTTGCGCTAAAATGTTGGCTATCTCGGGCAAGGAAGCGCCCGCCCCGGCTTCCAATATGTCTCGCACCAGCAAATCCGCGCTATCATCGGGGCCGCGATAGATGATGCCGCCCTGGGCATAGTTAGAATTCGATTCGTGCGGGTCAGGTTCACGGGTGATGAGAATAACCTGACGCGAGGGGTCGCTGGAAAGTTCAAGCGCTGCAGCGCAACCGGCAATGCCAGAACCAATCACAAGGATATCGGTTGTTTTCATGGTTCGAGAGTCAACCAATCTTAATCATGCGGTCCACTGCTTGGAAAGCACGAACACGAATTTCTTCTGGAACTTCAATTATCTGGCGGTTATAGAGCAGAGAGTCACGCACATTTTCCATCGTAATCATGTTCATGTGCGGGCAGCGCACCATGCACAAGCGCAACAAGTCTTTATCGGGGTTGGCGGCAGCGATATTATCGCCCATAGAGCATTCGGTCAGAACCAAAAAGTGCGGTGCGGTGCTTTGTTGTACGAACTTAATCATCGCATTGGTGCTGCCGGAATAATCGGAGGCTGCCACGACTTCCGGCGAGCATTCGGGATGGCTTAAGACAACTACATCGGGAAATTGTTCCCGCACGGCGCGAATGTCTTCCACGGTGAATTTTTCGTGGACTTCGCATTTGCCATGCCAGCCAATCAATTGCACATCGAGCAGAGTATCCGGTTGCGGAGTGAGTGATGGAAAGATGATGTGTTTACCGGTTTCTCTGGCAACGTTGCTTGCCAAATACTGATCGGGCAGGAAAATGACCGTCTCGGCTTTGAGCGATTCCACCACCGCTACTGCATTCCCTGAGGTACAACAAATATCGCTTTCGGCTTTGACATCGGCATACGTATTAACGTAACTTACTACCGGCACTCCTGGATATTTACGCTTAAGCGCACGCACGTCTTCAGCAGTAATGGACTCGGCCAACGAACAACCGGCTTTTTCGGCCGGAAGCAAAACGGTTTTGGATGGATTGAGAATTTTGGCGGTTTCCGCCATGAACTTAACGCCACAAAAAACAATCACGTCCTTGTCGGTAGAAGCGGCCTTGCGGCTCAAGTCCAGCGAATCGCCGCGAAAATCAGGGATGGAATAGAACAAAACCGGCTCCATGTAATTGTGGCCGATAATCACAGCGTTACGCTCTTTTTTAAGTCGGTTAATTTCAACAGCGATTTCCGCTTTGTAATACAACTCAAAATCAGGAACCATCTTACCCAAACGGGTTTTCATTTCTTCATAAAGTACTTGTGCTTCTGAATTCATGGGTTTCCTTTCGAGAATAACAGGCTAGCGAATGTAATCCAGGCTGAGGTCAAAAACTTTGGCAGAATGTGTAAGCGCACCCACAGAGATATAATCTACCCCGCTTTCGGCAATAGCGCGCACGGTTTCAAGTGAAACATTTCCGCTGGCCTCCAGGGTGGCACGTCCGGCAGTCAGTTGAACGGCTTGGCGCATCATCTCCAGCGACATATTATCCAATAAAATGCGCTCCACACCCAGCGACAAGGCTTCGCGCACATGGTCGAGGGTGCGGGCTTCCACTTCAATTTTCAAGCCGCTCTGGGCAGCCCGGGCACGCTGCACCGCTGCCGTGATAGAGCCAGCAAAGTCAATATGATTGTCTTTAATCAAAATCATATCGTACAACCCCAGACGGTGATTTTGCCCACCTCCACGCTGGACGGCGAGTTTATCCAGCATACGCAGGCCAGGGGCTGTTTTACGGGTATCAAGGATGATGGCCTTGGTGCCGGCAACGGCTTCGACAAATTGGCGCGTGAGCGTAGCAATGCCTGAAACGCGCCCCAAGAAGTTAAGCGCCGTTCGTTCCGCGGTCAGCAAGCTGCGCGCCGGGCCATGCAGCCTGGCCACCACTTGGCCATTTTCAACCCACGTGCCTTCCGGTGTCTCAGAATGAAACGCAATCGTCTCATCCACCATCTGGAACACCAACGCGGCGACATCCAAACCGGCAATGACACCACGTTGCTTGGCGATAATTTGACCATGCATCCAAGCCTCGGCCGGTAATATGCTGTTGCTGGTCACATCGCCAGAGCCAACATCTTCGGCTAATGCGCGCCGAATCGCTTCAAAAATATCAGGATGTAAGGGGGCCAAAATGACTCCTATGCGTAAACGAGTGAGAGAAGATTATACCCACGAATTGTTAGTTGGTGCCATCCGTGAGAGATTCGCCCAGAGATGACGGGAAGCGCCCCCAAAAAAACGAAGTGCAGAATGTACGGCAGATGTGCTTGCCCTGCATAAGGAGCCAGTTCTGTCACAAACGCTTGGAACCAGCCCCCCACTCACTCTGACCTGCCGACCAAGCCGATTGACATATCATCTAGGAGATATGCGCTGCTTCCAAATACAGATGAAAAACCGCCATCTCCACCGCTATTCCACTTTGATTGTGACAGAAAACGTGCAAAACGGCTCTTCGCGCCCTACTTGCCACATTCCCCAGGTGGCTGTGTACAGGCCAGGCGCTCGCGGGGCAGTCATGCGTACATTTAACCGAAAGCGGTCACGAGGGAAAACAGTGTACGGAAGATATTTGGGACCGTAGCCCGGATTGCTCATTTGCTTGCCGCTGACAAAATCAAAATAGAACTCATTCATTATCCAAATTTTGCCGCCTTCATTGTAAATGCGCCAGGCAACTTCAAAATCCTTTCCGGCAAGAACCTTTTCACCGTATTCTGGCTTGACGATGTCCACCCGACACTTGAGCGGTTGACGAGTGGGGGTATAAATTTTCACTGCCACCGTGCCTGCTTTGGTCGGGGTAAACGTGCCCAGCGCTGAAGTTTCTTGCATAACCGGCAGGGTCATGGTTGGAATGGGCGACAAAGGGGTAATCGTTGGAAAAGCATAGACCGCCTCGGTCGAAACCTCGCGGCGCGTCGGCGAGGGCAAGGGCGTTCGGCTGGGAACCAGTGTGAAAGTGGCAGTTGGAGGCGGTGTAGCCGTCTCGAATGACGTTGACGTAGGCTGTGGCGCACCACCAGGCAAGGGGATGGTGATGACACAAGCCAGCGAAGCCAACCCAAGCAGAGTTCCAAGAAAAATTAAGCGAGCGCTCTTCATAACCATCTCTCTCGACAAGCAAGATAGTGCAAGGCACGAGCGCCTTCATCATATCAAACCTAGCACAAGTTTGGCAAGGCGTCTGGTATAATTGGGGGAGATAGATATGCATATACCGTACGCAATACGGCCCCCCGTATTGCGTATTTTTACGAGGTTTTCATGACAACCGGCAATATCCAAACTGTAGATATCGATTCGCAAATGCGCGAAGCGTACCTAGATTACGCCATGAGCGTGATTGTGGCGCGCGCCCTGCCCGATGCTCGCGATGGTCTCAAACCGGTTCATCGGCGTATTCTCTATGCTATGTACGATATGGGGATACGCGCCGGGAGTGCTTACAAAAAATCGGCGCGTATTGTCGGCGAGGTGCTGGGCAAATATCACCCGCATGGGGATTCCGCCGTCTACGACGCGATGGCGCGCATGGCGCAGGATTTTTCCATGCGCTATCCGTTGATTGATGGACAGGGCAATTTCGGCTCCATAGATGGCGATGCACCGGCTGCCATGCGTTATACCGAAGCCCGGCTGAACCGCCTGGCAGAAGAGATGCTGGCCGACATCGAAAAAAACACTGTGTCCTTTGGACCAAACTTCGATGACTCGTTGCAAGAACCACTTGTCCTACCGGCACGCCTGCCCAATTTGCTGCTGAATGGCTCAGCGGGGATTGCGGTTGGCATGGCCACCAACATCCCGCCTCACAATTTACGCGAGCTCACCGCTGCCATCTCGTACCTGATTGAACATTACGACGAGAGCGAAAACATCCCGGTGGAAAAACTGATGGAATTCATCAGCGGCCCCGATTTTCCTACCGGCGGGGTCATCATCGGACGTGAAGGCATTTTACACGCGTATAGCACTGGCAAAGGACGTCTGGTTGTGCGCGGCATGGCAGCCATCGAGGAAATCAAAGGCGGAAGGCATCAAATTGTCATCACCGAAATTCCTTACCAGGTGAACAAGGCCAGCCTCATCGAACGCATTGCTGAATTGGTGCGTGAAGAAAAAATTGATATGATTTCAGACTTGCGCGATGAAAGTGACCAACGTGGAATGAGTATTGTCATTGAATTAAAGCGCGGCGCACAACCCAAAAAGGTGCTCAACCAACTTTACAAATATACCCCACTTCAATCTACGTTTGGTGTGCAACTGCTGGCATTGGTAGATGGCGAGCCGCGTACACTCACGCTCAAACGCGCGCTGCAACTGTTCATTGAACACCGGCGTGAAGTCATCACCCGCCGTTCGCAATATGAACTCGAAAAGGCCCGCGCTCGCGCTCATATCCTGGAGGGCTTGCTCATTGCGCTTGCCAACTTAGATGATGTGATTCAAACCATTCGACAGGCGCAAGATGCCGATGAAGCCAAAACCCGGCTGGTGAAGCGCTTCAAATTGACCGAAATTCAAGCACAAGCGATTCTGGATATGCAATTGCGCCGCTTGGCAGCGCTAGAGCGTTGGAAAATCGAAGAAGAAAGCCGCCAAGTACGCGAACAAATTGCCTATTTAGAAGACCTATTGGCACATCCACGCAAAATTTTGACGCTCATCCAAAACGATATGCAAGAACTGGCTGAGAAGTACGGCGATGAGCGCCGCACACGCATCGCCGCCGAAGCAAAAGAAGAACTGCGCGATGAAGACCTCGTGCAAGATGAAGCCGTCCTGATTACGTTGACGGGACGAGGCTATATCAAACGCACCAGCGCTGCTGCTTACAAATCGCAGGGCATCGGCGGCAAAGGGGTCACCGGCCATACCACCAAAGAAGAAGATGAAGTGCGCTTTATCTTCCCGGCGCGCACCCTGCAGACCGTGCTGTTCTTCTCATCCAAAGGCAAAGTATACAGTGAAAAGGTGTACCAAATTCCTGATTCCGACCGCACCGGCAAGGGCATCTCAATTTACAACGTACTTTCTCTGGAACCAGGGGAGAAAATCACCGCAGCGCTCGCGGTTGCTGATTTCAACTCGCATGGATATTGCGTTCTTGCCACAACGGGCGGAAAAATCAAACGCGTTGCCCTAGAGGAGTTTGCCACCGTGCGCCCGGCCGGATTGTTAGCCATGACGCTCGAAAATGGCGATGAGTTGGGCTGGGCACGCCTGACAACCGGCAATGATGAAATTTTGCTGATTACACAAAACGGTCAGGCGTTGCGCTTTTCTGAAGACGAGGTCCGCGCAATGGGGCGTGCGGCAGCCGGCGTACAGGGCATTCGGCTGTCAAACGGCGACCGCGTCACCAGCATGGAAGTAGTCGAGGCCGGTGGTGCGCTTTTGGTTGTTACCGAAGATGGCTACGGAAAGCGCACGCCCTTGCGTGAATACGCAGCCAAAGGACGGGCGACCGGTGGTATTGCTACCATTGACTCAAAAGCGCTCGATAAAATTGGCAAAATTGCTTCGGCGCGAGTCGTTCAACCTACCGATGATGTCACCCTTATTTCGACCAACGGTATGGTGTTGCGGCTCAAAGTGCAGGATATCAAAGAAGCAGGGCGCGCTACGCGCGGTGTCCGGCTGATGAAGCCACAAGCCGGCGATAGCATTGCCGCCATTGCCCGCATCGCCAGTGCAGATTTGAAATCGGTCGGCGCCAATGGCAATGGTGAAGCAAAATCAGAGAGAAAAGAACAACCCAACTTGTTATAAACCCCGTACTCTACCACGCACAGCGGAGAATTAAAACGTATGAGCGACCAGCAAAAGACCTGGTCGCTCAGTTTTTTTGAGTTGGGAATGGCCTCGGCCCAATTGGCTAGAAAATCGCCATGCGGCCTGTCACAAACAGGACGGCTATACCCGCCATACACACCAAAAGAAACAACAGCGTAGAAACAACAAAGCGTTGGAAAGCCGTCATGCCTAAAAACTTTTTGTTCTTCTTCTTTGGGGAAGAAACGCTCCCCGCAGATTTAAAAACCGGCTGGGGCTTGTTCACTTCCTCGCCTTGAAAAATAGGCTGGTCGCTATTGCGCAAATCATCGAACATAGGTCACCTCGCGCGGTAAAGTATATCATAAGGCCGGCCGCAGATGGACTTCGCCAAAGCGGATGATGGTTACTGTTCGCTCGGGTAATTCCAATCGCAGGCTTCCATCAGATTCCAGGCCAAGAACCTTTCCTTCAAACACTTCTTCGTTGCTCACCCAAACACGCACAATTTCGTTGCGAAATGCCAAAGCCGATTCCCAGTCATGAAGAAAGGTCGGCGAAGTCAACATGGTACGTCGGCGCAGAATGGCTTGTAAAATGGCTCGCAAGAGTAAAATGCGTGAGAGCGGTTTCCCCGCTTCGGCTTGGACACAGGTGGCCGGGTAGTTCAACCCTTCTGGCGGAGGGACGGCTTGGGGAGTGACGTTCACCCCCATGCCAAGAACTACGCTATCTGCTTCCATCCCCATCCAAACCGTTTCGACCAGAATACCGGCGGCTTTTTTCCCGGCCAACAGCACATCGTTTGGCCATTTGATTTGTGCGGCTACACCAAAGGTTTGTAAAGCATCCACCAGTGAAAGCGCACCCAAACCAGCAAATAAGCCGATGCGTTCACGTTCCACAGGGGTTGGGCGCAAAATTAGGCTAAACGCCAGTGCTGCCCCAGGTGGGGTAAACCAACTGCGCCCCATGCGGCCACGACCGTGTGTTTGTTCATCGGCAATGACCAACGAAAAATCGGGAGCACCGGTCGAGGCCCAAGCCAACGCTTCATCATTGGTAGAGCCAATCGAAGTAAAAACGCGCAAGCCGCCCGGCAGAAACCCTTGCAGAGCGGCTTGAACCTCTTGAGAAAAATTATTGGAAGATGCTCCAGGGATTGATGTAAGCGCCATTTCTACGCACCTCGAAGTGCAGGTGAGCGCCAAACGAGTTGCCGGTGTTGCCCGAAGCACCAATCACTGCGCCGCGCCCCACCACCATCCCTGCTGAAACGTTAATCGCGCTCAGGTGAGCATACAGGGTAGTATATCCATTACAGTGGTCAATGACGATGTAATTGCCATAGCCGCTATTCCAGCCCGAGGCGGCTTTGGTCACCACGCCGCTCGCCGCAGCGTAAATAGGCGCACCTTCCACCGCAGCAATATCAATTCCATAGTGGCCAGGGAAATAATCGTTTCCAGAAAGATACGTCTCCCCGGCAGGCCAGCCAAACCCACTAAAAGCAACGTTACACGTTCCAGAAGGTGCGCCGCCTGCATCCACCATAGGGGTTTTGGTTTCACGCCATCCACCAGGAATCATCACCCATTGCCCTGGTTGAGGCCGCGGGTCGCTTAAATCCAGATTGTTGCCAGGCCAATTGACAATATCTTCGGCTTTGGCGCGGTAGGTGGCAGCCACTGTTTCGATGGCATCGCCTTCTTTCCACTGGTAGAGCAAGCCATCTATCGGCGGAATTTGCAATTCTTGGCCGGGTTTCAGCCCATGCGGGTCATCTTTGAGCACAGGGAAATTTGCCCACAGGAGCGTTTCGGGTTGAATGCCAAATTCTTTGGCAATTCGTACTAAGGCATCACCCCGGCGGACTGTGTAATTCAACACCGCATAACGAGGGCGTTCGGGGATGATGGTATCCAATTTCAGGTCGCGATCCAGGGAGGGCAAAGAAAGCACCGACACTGCCGGGCCAGGAGTAACGACTGGCTGCGCCGTGGGTTGTGATGAAGCAACGCTTGGAAGCACAACGGTTTCACCTTCGGCAGAAACATTGCGGGTATGCCAAAAGGCAAAACCTGCCAGGCTTACAACAATCACGAAGGTAATCCCCCAACTGATTATGTCAAACCAACGCGAAGAAAATTTTTCCATGAAATATTCGGTCATCTACCCAGAACGGCTCACATGCTCTCATGGAGCGTTTCCAAAAATTCTTGGTTGTTGCGGGTTTTGGCCATACGGTTAATAATGGCTTCGGTAGCAACGGTCTGATCCATACCCGCGCCCTGCGGGGGCGAAGCGGTCATTTGAGCATACATGCGGCGCATCGTCCACACACGCTGCAAAATATCCGGGCCAAGGAGTAAATCCTCGCGCCGGGTGGAGGAACGTTCAATATCTACCGCCGGGAAGATGCGGCGCTCTTGCAAGCGACGCGAGAGGTGTAATTCCATGTTGCCGGTGCCTTTAAATTCTTCGTAAACAACATCATCCAAACGCGAGCCGGTATCTACCAGGCAGGTGGCAATGATGGTCAGCGAACCGCCTTCTTCGATGTTACGCGCTGCGCCAAAGAAGTGCTTAGGAGGATAAAGCGCGGAAGGGTCCATACCACCGGAGAGTGTGCGCCCAGAAGGATTGACGGTCAGGTTATAGGCACGCGCTAAGCGGGTAATGGAGTCCATCAGAATGACGACATGGCGGCCAATCTCCACCAGCCGCTTGGCGCGGTCAAGGGCAATTTCGGCAGTGCGGACGTGTGAAGTGACCGGCTCATCAAAGGTGGAAGCAATCACTTCGGCATCTACCGAACGGTCCATATCGGTCACTTCTTCAGGGCGTTCGCCAATCAGCGCTACCATGAGATGAACATCGGGATATTGGGTTGAAATCGCGTTAGCAATCTGTTTCAGAATGGTGGTCTTGCCCGATTTGGGCGGAGAGACAATCAGCCCACGTTGGCCCCGCCCAATCGGTGCAATCAGGTTAATCATACGGGTGGCCAAAATATCACTGCGGGTTTCTAAGTCAAAGCGCTTATCAGGAAAGATTGGCGTCAGGTTTTCAAATTTGGGACGCCGACGGGCTTCTTCCGGGTCCACGCCATTGACCGATTCGACTTTGATAAGGCCCCAATGTCGCTCCGATTCGCGCGGTGGGCGTACATGACCAATGACCAGGTCGCCAGAGCGTAGTTCATAGCGGCGCAGTTGGGCTTGTGAGACGTACACGTCATCGTCGCTCACCGTATAGCGGGCCGAGCGCAAAAAACCAATGCCCTCGTCCATAATTTCTAGAATGCCGCCACGAATTTCAAGCCCTTCACGCAGCGCTTCTTCCTGGCGTAGGCGCAACACCAGGGCCTCTTTTTTTAAACGGTTGGCATTTTGAATGCCATACTCCTTCAGCGCCATATAGCGAAGGTCAGAAAGAGGCTTGCTTTCAAGTTCCAGGATATTCATCATGAGTTTTTCTCTTCAATGGGGAATGATAGGAATGAGGGGAGAAACGCCCTGGAAGTGGACGCTCGGGAATGTTCAATTGTTTCAACTGGGAAATGGTTTCATCAGAAAATGAGGCCCCGCGGCCACCCTGTTTCTGCTGTAACTTGTCAACCATGCGGGGAATTACGCTAATTATAGCACGTTTTCAGTTTATGAAATAAAAAATTCTATCGGGGCAGAAATCCATTCTTCCTAATTCAAACCAGCGTCATCGCACAACCATCAGCGCGCGGGTCACTACCACCAATTAAGATACCACTCGGCTCACGTACAATGACCTGGCCTCGCCCAAAAATTGCCCGGCTCCAGCCGCTCGTCGGGCGCACGGGGTGTCCCATTTCGGCCAAAGCAGCCATGACAGGCACAGGAATGCCTTCTTCCAGAGCAACCGCGTCAGAGGGCTGACCATCTTCTAAACAGAAGCGCGGCAAGTTGAGTGCAGATTGCGGGTCTAGACCGTCTAACATGAGCGCTAGGCCAACCTGCACATGTCCCTGCGGTTGCATAAAACCACCCATCACACCAAACGGGCCAAACAGTGAGCCGTCGCTCTCCCGTGTAATCAGACCTGGAATGATGGTGTGGTAGGGTCGTTTGCGCGGCGCCAAGCAGTTGGGGTGATGTGGCTCCAGGCTAAAGTTATGTCCTCTGTTTTGCAGGCTAAAGCCCCAGCCTTTGGGGACGATACCCGTTCCAAAACCCATGTAATTACTGTTGATGAACGAGCAAGCGTTTCCCCATTTATCTACAGCACACACATATACCGTGTCAGAGGAGCTAAAAGGGCGACCCGCTTGCTGGTCAAGCGAAGCACGCTGCGGATTAATCTGTTTGCGCCTTTGTGCAGCGTAATCTTTGGAAAGCAGCCATTCCCAATTGCTTTGCTGTGTTTCATCAGAGGGAGCATCTGACTTCATCGCATAATCGGCCACATAGCGACGTGCATCAGCAAACGCCAGGCGCAGGGCTTCGATTTCTAGGTGCAAGCGCTCCACCGAAAGAGCAGGGTATGCGCCTACATCAAATCCTTCTAAGATGTTGAGTGCCAGCAAAGCGGTGATGCCTTGCCCATTGGGAGGGCATTCGTACACACGAAAATTGCCAAAAGATACGCTTGCCGGAGTTTCCCAAGTAGAAACATGGCTGGCTAAATCCTCCAGGGTCATACACCCGCCAGCCTGCTGTAAGGCGTGGACAATGGCCTGAGCAATTTCACCCTGGTAAAACGCTTGCTTTCCACCTTCGGCAATCGTTCGCAACGTACGCGCCAAACCAGGATTGCGAAACATCTCACCGGGGTTGGGGCCACGACCAGCGATGGTCAGCTCTTGACCATTCCAAGCCTGACGCAACTGTCGTTCCGCGCCACGCTGCCAGAAATAAGCTGTCAACGGGGCGACCGGAAAGCCCTTCTCCGCCAGGTGGATGGCCGGCGCCAAAATGTCACTCATCGAAAGCGTGCCATGCCGCTCATGCAGGTCAAACCAGCCCGCACAGGCCCCCGGCACAGTCACGGTGTAGGGATGCAAGGGTGGCAGATTTGGGTTTAGTCCTTCGCGCTGCAAACGCTCCAGGGTCAACGCAGCCGGCGCACGACCTGAACCGTTGAGCGCCGTCACCTGGCAGGTTTGAGCATCATAAAAAAGGGCAAACATATCGCCGCCCAAGCCGGTGGAACATGGCTCGGTGACATTAAGCGCTGCGGCAGCAGCAAGACAGGCATCGGCGGCGTTTCCCCCTTTAGCGAGTATCTCTAACCCGGCAGCGGTTGCCAAAGGTTGCGAGGTCGCAACCATTCCACCTGTACCAAATACAGCAGAGCGATAGGAATTGAACTCTGGAGGACGCATATCAACTCGCAGGTGATTTAAGTGTGACCATGACTTTATCTACCCGGTTACCATCCATATCTACAACTTCAAAACGCAATCCGTTCCACTCAAAGTGGTCTGAAGCGTGCGGCACACTGCCCAAGTAATTCATAATAAAACCACCCAGGGTTTCGTATTCTGATTCGTCAGGCAGGTGGCGAATGTTGAAAATTTCTTTGAAGTCTTCTACCGCCAGCATACCATCCAGTAGCCAAGAACCATCTTGTCGTTGTGTAGCCTGTGGTTCACCATCCTGAATATCACCTACAATCTCTTCAAGAATATCGCTAATTGTCATTAATCCTTCCACCGAGCCAAACTCATCCACCACCATCAACATTTCAGCCTCACCCGATTTGAAAATTTCCAAAGCACGCGAAGCATGGGCCGTTTCAGGGATGTACATCACCGGTTGCAAATTCAATTGCAAGCGCAGCGACTCACCGCGCAAACTCTCTATCAATAAGTCACGCGCTTTGATGGTGCCAATGACTTTATCTAGGCTATCTTCGCACACTGGAAATTGAGAATAGGGGCTTTCCTCAATCACTTTGCGGATTTCTTCGGGCGTATCATTGATGTTTAGCCAAACGATTTCAGAGCGCGGGGTCATGAGCGAAAATACACGCCGGTCGTGTAAGCGAAAAACGCCTTCGACCATGTCTTGT
>QEXW01000128.1 GCA_003130845.1 Anaerolineae bacterium | reverse complement strand
GCATGAAAGCCTCCTGACAGAGTTTTGTTTCGCAACTACACTCTATTCAGAAGGCTTTCACTTTTCAAGACCCAAAACGAAAAGGCCAAAGTCGAGGGCATCTTTTTATGCACAACTTTGATTTAATCTTCCAAGTGGTAGGTGTGATATTGATTTTGGCAAGGATTGCCCCAAGCAATGTGCATTTGGCGGGCCGTTAGGTCGAACACCATGGCGTTGATGGTTTTTTCCCGGTCAAGCGGTTCGCGCACATCTACCGCATGATTACAAATTGAGTTCGAAAAGTTCACGTGGTCTTTCTGAATGGCTTGCAGCGTTTTGATGGTGTGCACTTCGCTTTGCCTTAACAGCCGCTGTGCGCGGAAATAGCGAACGCGCGAAGAAATCAACTCTTCCGGTTCGGCTTCTACTTCCTTCATTCGGTTGGAAAGATAATGGTTGGTATGCACCATAATTCCATCTTCGGCATAGAGAATGTCGAAGCGCCGTGCTGAAACTTCCACCGAGTAGATTTCGCCGCTTTCATGCACAATCACATGGTTATAGCCAGCCGCACGGTGCGGCACAATTGTCCGTCTGATGGCTCCGGCGGGTGTGCGTGCTGCTAAAACCGCTCGCCCAACCACAATGCGCGGAATGCCGATGCGTGAATCGTTGGGATAAACCGAATCAATCAATTGTGCAACCCCATAGGCATTGAAGCCGATGTTCGGTAAAAGCCCCCCGTAACTCATGGCCAAAAAAGGCGGCTCGGTGTTCGGTTTTGCATGAACGACATACACATCTTCTTCGTCCTCTGGCACCCAGTCTTCATTGTGCGCTGCTAGCACGTGTCCATCGGCGGTGCGCTCCTCGTTAATCGCCATGCTGGTGCAACGAGTCAGGTGGAGTGCATCGGTCGTCACTGCTTCCATTGCGTTTAAAACCACCACATCCTCAAATGATACATTTGCCCCTTCGGCAATGCCGACCATCTCTTCCACATATTGTGGATAGCGCTCCTGTACAAAGGGCAGGTATTTGCGCGCCTGAATGGTGGCTCCCTCCCAGGTCAGTTCCAGTTGCTCATACGCATCGGCCAACAATTTACGCGCGTTTTCGATGCTATGTTTTACTTGTTCGCGCATCGCCTCGCCAATTTGGCATCCCATCTCGTGGTGGGAGCCCGAAACACGGATAAGCGGTACGGGTCGGCTGTGTACGGGAGTGTTATAGGGATTATTAGGTTCTTTCAGCATCTGTCTCTCCTGCAAGCGTGAAAATGTGTACATTCGGGCAAGATGTTTGCTGGCTGCTTTCTGCTGTGATTGTACACCGATGTGAAATAAAACCTCCCATCTCGTTTGGATGGGAGGCATGGCAAAACAGAACTGCTGTTCAAAATCATTCAGCGGGCGAAATGGGCGGTGTATCCTGTATTGCTCTAGGAATAGAGTATGTTCCGAAGCGAGTCAGCAAGACTGCTCCTAGTGCAATCAACCCCACTGCTGCTGGAAAAAGCCAACCCAGCAAAGGAAGCATTCCTAAGCCATTTGTAGTGAAACTCAACAAGAAAGTCCCTATCCCTGCGGAAAGTGGTAAGGGAAGATCGGTCTTGAAGGCGGTGGCCAAGCGCAAGCCAATTTCTGTCCCTAAGCTAATCCATCCAAACAGCACAGCGGCTACAAAAATGATGGCAATCCCGAAGATTAACGGAATGGTTAGGACCAGCGTCACTATCAGAACA
The DNA here is from genome assembly GCA_003130845.1 of Anaerolineae bacterium. Lineage (GTDB taxonomy): Bacteria > Chloroflexota > Anaerolineae > Anaerolineales > Villigracilaceae > UBA5195. The sequence goes on along the minus strand of QEXW01000128.1, from coordinate 20,552 downwards.
CTGAAAAGTCCCAGCGCGACTAACAGAGTGATGAGGAGCAATATACTTCCTAGCCCGATAACGCCAGCCCAAGCGGGGTTTGTTGGAATAATCTCTCCTACGCGGCGCGTTTGTTGTGGCAGGAAAAGGACCAGCAAAGCTGCCAGCAACCCCAACCCGACCGATTCCATGAACAAGTTCAGAACATTGCCAAAGAAATTCAGCGTACCTTGGAACAGGGCAGAAGGAAACGCGACCGATGGAGACAAAGTCTCACTGCGGGGTCTGATGGGTTTTTGCGGGTTGTTGAGAATACTGCCGTCAATCTGTGCCCCGATGGCGCGGTTCACCGGCGCACCAATCGTTGAAAGATTGCCGGTGATATGCGCGTTTTCGGCCAAACTGACGGCCCCGCCAATCACGACCACATCGCCGCGAACTTCTCCATCTGTGAACAAACTGCCCCCAATCACAATGACCGAGCCGTTTACGATGGCCTCCTGTTCAATGTTCACTGAGCCACCGAAGACCACCAGGTCACCATCAAACGTTTGTCCTTGGGTCAGAGTTACGCTTTCTCCAAAGAAAGGACCGTCATTTTCTTCTTTGGCGTATGCCCTCTGCATCGGCAAAACAAGTAACACCGCTAACATCAAGAACGCAGTGTATCGAATAACAGTTTTCATCACCTGACTCCTTAAGCGCTAGGCAGCCGATTTTGCGAATGCTGCGACTTTACGGGCGGAAGCCTTCAGTCCAATGCTCAACAACAGAACCAGGGCCAGGATAACAACGCCCAGATAGTCGGGTAAAAATGCGCTGGCCACATTGAGCAGGGTCAAGCCAATTGCGCTTACAGTGCGTAGCACGATGCCTGCATAAATCAGGTTGCTAACCCACAGAGCAAAGACCTGTTCCGGCGGAAAGGTCAGATAAAAGAAGAAAGGTTGTAAAATGAACCCCAGCATACCCAGGCTAACCAGGCCAAGTAAAAACATGCCGATTCGTGAGCGTTTACGCTCTGTTTGGCGTTGCGCAGCCAACCTGTCTTGGAAGCGCGAGGCAAACCCTTGTGGAGCGGTAATGACCGGAGCAGCACGCAAAGCCAGGTTAGCGCGTGCCAAGGCGGTACAATTGGGGCAAGCGCGTAGATGAATGCGTAAATCACGCTCTTGGTCGGGGGTTAGTCTTGCATCATCGAGCAGCCAGTCTTCATAAGGCTGGTGAACCATAAGGCATCCTTTCCACGCGAGGTTCAGGAGATTGGGCCATGAGCAGGCGGGCAACCGCTTTGCGCGCCCGATGCAGGCGGCTCTTCACTGCACTCACCGTGAGATTCAAACTTTCGGCAATCTCCACTTCAGAAAAATCGTACCAATATCGCAAAACAATGGCTGCGCGGTCGGTAGCATCCAATTCGCGCAAGGCCGTTTGGATGCTCTCTTGTTCCTGGCGGCGAATGGTTTCCTGTTCTGGGTCAATGGCTTCCAGGTCGGGCAATTCTGTTGGGCGGTCATCCTCCTCTCGTTCTGCATCCAGCGAGAACAGCACCAACCGCCGCCGACGTAGACGGTCTATGCAGTGGTGGGCAGCAATCGAAAGCAGCCAGGTAGCAAAAGGCCGTTGCCGGTCGTAGCGCGAGATGTTCTGATAGGCGCGCAGGAAACTCTCCTGCGCAGCATCCTCTGCCGCTTCCGGTTCGCCTAACATGCGGTAACACAAGTTGAAGACCGGCGTTTGGTAATGTTCTACCAGCCGGGTAAAGGCTTCGTCATTTCCTTGCTGTGCCTGGAAAATCCAGGTTGGTTCTTCGTTCACGGCTTCTCTTGACGGTCGCTCTGTTACAATCTACGCAGACAAGCGGAGAAGGTTGCACAGGGCAATCTGTATCACAATCTAGCACGGTAGGGTACATTGTAATTCGCTTTGGTCAATGATTGTTAGCAATCGCGTCATAATGAATGATTTCTGTCACTGCAAACATGTTTCACCATCACTTATACTTAAAAATGGTGGGTGCATGGCCCCATGTATCTCAAGATTAGGTTTTAGGCGGCACGTGTCGCAAGGAAAATCAGCGTGATTAATATTTCTGAATTGCGAGTGTTTGTGATTGCGGCGGAGGAATTAAACTTCAGCCGCGCCGCACAGCGACTGAACCTTTCCCAGTCGGCGGTGAGCCAGAACATTCAGGCTATCGAGCGGGAATATGGCGTTGAATTGTTCTTAAGGCATGGTCGTTCCGTGCAATTGAGTGAAACAGGCAAGAGCATTTTACCCATGGCGCGCAGTGTGCTTCATTCAACTCGTATTTTGGAAGATGCGCTTGTAAATGCGCGTGGCGAAGTTTCAGGCATGCTTGCGATTGGCTGTGCCACAACCTGTGGGCGCTACTTTGTTCCTAATTTGTTGGCTTCCTTTCAGGGGCAGTATCCGCATGTACGTACACGTGTCATACCGGCTGACCGCGCTCAAGTCGTCGAAGGCGTCTTGAACCAGAGATTTGACCTGGGGATTGTGGGGCGAAGCGTGGAACACCGCGACATCGAATCTCAGCCCTTATTTGAGGACCGTGTCATCATGATTGTGCCAGCCAATCATCCTTGGGCAAATCGTGAACAAGTCAGTCCGTTGGAAGTGCTAGAGCAACCGTTTATTAGCCGTGAAAATAACTCAGCAACCCAGCAAACTTTGCTCAACGAATTGCGCCAACATGGAATTGAGCCGGAGAACTTAAACGTAGTGACCGAATTGGGAGATGCCGAAGCGGTCGAAATGGCGGTAGAACAAGGCATAGGTATCACTTTCATCTCGGAAGTGATGGCTGCTCGTAGTTTGGCTTTGGGTCGTGTAAAGAAAGTGGAAGTTGAGGGTTTTAATCTAACCCAACAGATTTATCTGATACGCCACAAATCGGAATCTTTTACCCGTGCCGAAGCGCATTTTTGGGAGTTTGTTTGGCAAAATCGTCAAAAATTGGCCGATGACCTGCTCTTAAACCTAAGGAACGTCAACACGCCCTAAACTTATGTTAAACTTATGATATGAAAAAGTTGATTGTGGTGTAAGCGAGCGATGCGGTCATTTCCTGGCGAACAGGAAATGACCGCGTTCTTGATTTCACGTCATCCCAGAAAGGACAGAGTATGCTCACGCTCCCTGAAAAAATCGTGTTCGCTTTGGCCGTGTTGGCTTCACTCTATTTCACTTGGCGGGGTGTTCAACGTATCATCAAAAATATTGCCAGCGGAAAAGGCAAACCTACCTGGGATTTAGTCCTTCGTCAGGCTGGAAAGGCGCTTTTCAAATTTCTCACGTTTCAGCCGGTGTTTCGTTTTCGATTTTGGCCTTCTCTTTTACATGGGCTGATTGGTTGGGGATTTCTTGCATTTCTGCTGATTAACCTGGCTGATTTAATCTATGGCTATACCGGTTGGCGCATGTTAGAAAATACGGGCCTGTTTGGCGATGTCTATCGTCTGGTGGCGGATATTGCCAATGTGGCCATCTTGTTGGGGATTGTGGGAATGGCCGTGCGGCGCTTTCTTCTACGTCCAGAACATCTCTCCACGCGCCAAAGCACGCTACTCCATCCGCAGGCTCGTTGGGGTATTTGGCGTGATTCCGCCATTGTGGCCGGTTTTATCTTTTTGCACAACACGGCTCGTCTGTTGGCCGAATCCTTTTATGTTGCTTTGCACGTACCCGACCCCTGGCAGCCGTTCATCACCGCTGTCTCATGGCTATGGGTGGGAATTAACCCCAATCTGCTGTTGGCCGGGGAACACGTGATGTTTTGGCTGTCGCTTGGAGCGGTGGTCGCTTTTCTGCCTTACTTTCCCTATAGCAAACATTTACATCTGTTCTTTGCGCCGATTAACTTTGCTCTCAAGCCGGCGCGTCGTTCGATGGGTGAGTTGGGCTATATTAATCTGGATGACCAAACCCTTGAGCAATTCGGCGCAGCCAAAATCAGTGACCTGGGCTATGAGCAGATTGTGGATGCCTACGCCTGTATTATGTGTTTTCGCTGTCAAGAAGTTTGCCCGGCGTATACCACCGGCAAGGTGCTTAGCCCGGCGGCGCTGGAAATCAACAAACGTTACACGTTTAACTTTGGCGGCGGGGTAGATACTCCCTTGCTCAATTTAATCCCGGAAGAAGCCGTGTGGGCCTGTACCTCGTGTGGAGCGTGTGTAGAGATTTGCCCGGTGGGTAACGAGCCGATGCGCGATATTCTTGAAATTCGCCGATATTTGGCGATGATGGAAAGCAAGTTCCCCAAGCAATTAGAGACTGCTTTCCGCGGCATGGAGCGCAACCAAAATCCTTGGAATGTGCCACAATCGGAACGGATGAAGTGGGCAACAGGATTGAACGTGCCGACCATTGAGCAAAACCCTGAGCCAGAGATTTTGTGGTGGGTGGGCTGTGCCCCGGCGACGGATGCGCGCGCGCAAAAGACGGCGCAAGCTTTTGCCAAAATTTTGAACGCAGCCGGTGTGAATTATGCGGTTTTAGGAAAGAACGAATCTTGTACGGGTGATTCGGCACGCCGGGCTGGTCGGGAAGATATTTTCTTTGGGTTGGCCCAGGCCAACGTGGAAATTCTCAACGAAGTTGCTCCAAAACGAATTGTTACCACCTGCCCGCACTGTTTGCACACCCTCAAAAACGAATATCCGGCCTTTGGCGGCAACTATGAAGTGATACATCATACTCAACTGATTAACGAGTTGGTAGGCGCCGGTAAATTGAATCTACAACCGCTTTCCCCAAGCGATACTGCAACCGATACCGTCACTTTTCACGACCCCTGCTACTTAGGACGGCATAATCGGGTTTATCAGGCGCCGCGACAGTCTCTACAACTGGCAGGAACTTCGCTGGTTGAAATGCCCCGTCATGCCGATAAAGCCTTCTGCTGTGGTGCGGGTGGTGCGCAAATGTGGAAGGAGGAAGAACACGGTGACGCGCGTGTCAACCAAACACGCTTTAACCAAGCCAAATCTACCGGTGCAACAACCATCGCTGTTGGTTGTCCGTTCTGTTTGACGATGATGACCGATGCCAGTAAGGCCGATGGGGGAAGTGTGCAGGTGAAAGATGTGGCTGAAATCATTGCGGCGCAATTGAAATAAGGGCGTATAATTCCATCTCATACACGACAATAAGGAGCAATCTGATGTATAAACGACTTCTCATTCTACTGGCTGTCATTTCTATCCTGGTGAGTTTGTTTGGCGTGGCAGCCATGCCTTTCCAAGGTGGCCAAAGGAGCGTCAAGCTAGTTAGCGTAGGATACTATCACGAAAAAGGCGTGGTGTTCAACTTCAAGTTGACGGGCGACTTCAAAGACAGTGAGCTCAAGGCGAGTTTGAAGGTGGGTAAAAACGTTATCAAGGTCTATTGCAATCGCAAAGATGACGATGAGTTGATTAACGCTCTGTGTGTTGCCCCCTCTACGACCACCCAGTATGCAGGCCGCAAAGGTGTTATTACCTTTGCGGGGGCTTCGTTTATCGTGACTATTCCTGCGCGTCCTAAAAAATAATTCCTGTTGAACGCGAAAAGGCTGCTTCGGGTGAGGCAGCCTTTTGTGTTATCCGAACAGGGTTTCTAACGCTTCTACACAGGCATTGCGCCAAGTGGTGAAATTGTGCGCTCCGCCATTTTCGCGGTATGTAACCTTGTATACCCGCTCCGTGAGCAAGGCAGCCATTTTGCGGTTGGATTCGATGAGAAAATCCATTTCTCCGCAGTCGAGCCATAGGTGGACATCTGGTTTGGGGCAATATCGCACCATTTGCATGACGGTTGTTTCTTGCCCCCACAGTTCAAAAGCCCCTGCCTGACTAATTGCTCTTCCAAAGATGTGCGGTAGGCGCAGGGTGGTGAAGATTGCCATTAAGCCGCCCATTGAAGCACCCATCACTCCATAGGCGCCGGGCTGTTTTTCGACATCAATCAGGTTCATTTCGCGTTTTGCCAGCGGTAGAACCTGTCTGAGCAAGAACACCAGCGTTGGTTCGGCTTGTCCATACTCTACCGTGCGCGCCGCCCTGCCGTTCTGTAAAAATGCAATGGCCAATGGCTGAATGTGTTTGGCTGTGATGAGATTGTCCACAATCACGGCTAATTTTCCACGCCGCAGATAATCTGGGCCGTCGTATACGACCAGCAGGGGAACGGCTTCATCTACGGGCGGGTGATATAGCCAAATGCTGCGGGTTTTCGATGTGGTTACCCATTGCGCTGAAACCGAGTGGCGGCTTAATTTACCGCGTAAGCCCGTGCGCATGGGTTGTATGAACGGCGTCGGATGCGCGGCGGGCATATAAAAGAAGTGATTGTAGCCTCCCACGCCATTGTAAACTCGTCTTTTGTTGAGAGGGTCAGCGTATCGTTTTCTGGTTTCGGGGTCGTAAAAAGCATATTCGAGGTAGGCATTGGCCGGTAGTTCAAAGGAAATTGTCCAAGTGCCTGGTTCGACTTGCTGCAATGGTTGTGGCTGTTCTTCCCAGCCGTGGCGGTCACTGATAAAGTGAGGGGCATGTTCTCCATGCCAAGTGATTGTGACCGTGTTATTGTGAATGGTCGGATTGCGTATCATGCACAATATTTTAGCGCAGTTCTGCAGCTCTCTATTGACCTTAGGAAGTCGAGTGTAACTTCGTAGATGTTTGTTGGGCGGCGATTTAGCATAGAGGTGTCTAATTTATAAGAGTTCCATAAATGTTTGGCGTAGAGGGTTGATTTGCCCGGTTTTGTGTATATAATTTGCACAGATTAGCGCGCAAAATCTTTACAAATTATTGACAAAACTTTACAAGGAGATAGAAATGAAACGCTTTACAAGTGCTTTATCGGTATTACTGGTAGCTGTGTTTTTGATGGTTGCTTGCGCACCAGCCCCAACCCCACTCCCAACCCAAACTCCCAGGCCCACGATGGAACCGACGGCTACTCCTCTTCCGCAGCCTACTGCAACGCCTGAGCCCGCGCCGCAAGATATTGTTGAGATTGCCGCAGGGGATGGCCGATTCACCACGTTGGTTGCGGCGGTTCAAGCAGCGGGTCTGGTCGAAACCCTTAAGGGAAGTGGGCCTTTCACTGTGTTTGCCCCAACGGATGACGCTTTTGCCAAACTGCCTGCCGGCACGCTCGATGAATTGCTCAAGCCGGAAAACAAACAAGCCCTCACCGATATTTTGCTCTATCATGTCGCTTCAGGTAAAGTGATGGCTGCGGATGTCACCAAACTGACTAGCGCCACTACCGCTTTGGGCAAGGATGTGACGATTAAGGTGGATATGGGCAAAGTGTATATCAACGATGCACAGGTTATCATCACCGATATTGAAGCATCCAATGGTGTCATTCATGTGATTGACACTGTCCTCTTGCCTCCTGCGGATGCATCTGACATCATTGATACCGCCATTGCTGACGGGCGCTTCAAGACTTTGGCGGCTGCGCTCGAGGCTGCCGGGCTGATTGAGACGCTGAAAGGCGAAGGCCCGTTTACGGTGTTTGCTCCGACCGATGAGGCTTTTGCCAAATTGCCGGCTGGCACGATTGAGAATCTGCTCAAGCCCGAAAACAAAAAGACGCTCACCGATATTTTGCTCTATCATGTGGTGTCCGGTGAAGCGATGGCAGCTAATGTAGTCAACTTGAACAGTGCGACTACCGTGTTGGGCAAAGACATCAAAATCACCGTCAAAGATGGCAAAGTGTTTTTGAATGACACCATTCAGGTTATTATCACCGACATCAAGGCTTCCAACGGTGTTATTCACGTCATTGATGCAGTTCTTCTACCCTAAAAACCATCTCTTTCTTCTCCTGCAGGGCAAGGGTTGGAACACCAGTCCCGCGAATCTCGCGGGACTGGCACGTTAAAGCGACCAGATGACTTTTACAATTGCGCTAGGAGCGTGCGATATTCATCGGCGTTGGGGGGATTCATGGCCAGGATTTGCCGAATGATTTCGGCGACACCCTCTCGGTCTCCTACCTCCATCAGGCGGTCGCCAATGGCGTCCAAGTGGGCGATGGCATCACTGACCCGCCCAGCCCGATACAGTTGTTCGGCCAGGCTGCGCCGCAAGAGAATGACATCACCGTGTTCATCGAGCATCTTTTCTAGGAAGGGGATGGCATCGTGAGACCGTCCTACACTTTCTAGGTACGAAATGAAAGAATCGAGTTCTGCCTGGGCTTGTTGTTGCTGTGCTAAGCGCAAATTCAGCTCAATTAAGCTTTGTCGAACACTGGCATCATCGGGGCGCAGCGTACGAATTTGCTCATAAACGCGGATGGCTTGCCGCCAATCCAGTCTTTGCATATCAATATCTGCCATGCGTTGCAAAATACGCACGTTCCACTCGCGGTTGGCGCTGGGTTGTTGTGAAATGCGAAGAGCAGTGGTGTACGTTTTGCGCGCCATATCCAGCTCGGCCAAGCGGTAGTAGATATCGGCCAATTCCATGTATTCACGAATTGCCTCATCGGTCAACCCGCGTGCTAGCAATTGTTCAATCAGCCGGTTACGCGCCGTCATATCCATCGGGGATAATTGCAGGATGCGCCGCAGCAGGTTGGTGGCTTGCGCCGCCTCGCCACGAATGCTGTAGGCGTTGGCGACGGTTGTGAACTTGGCAATTGCTTCTGGGATGCGTCCCTCGCGAATCAGGAGGTCACCAATCAGAGTGTGTAATGGCAGATAGGTCGGTGCGTACGTTAGAGCATGGAAAGCCGCATCCATTGCCGAGCGCAGGTGATTGGCGCGTGCCAGTTCGTTGATTTGGTTCATGGCATCAATCACTTGGCTGGATTGCGCCTGAATGATAATCTCTGCCAGTGGCAGGGCTTGCCCGCCCGTTTGTTTGGCCATTTCCTCGCGCATTTTTTGCAAATGCTGCCGCCAGTTGACGCGCATCAGCATCTGTTCGACATTTTCGCACAGTTTGATGAAGGCCTTGGAATCGGTATCTTGTTCGAGTGACTCGATGAGCGGTTCGTACAGCTGGCGGATGGTCTCCACTTGTTCTGGCGGTACCACTTCGGAATCGGCAATTTTTAGCGCTTCTAGGTATTCGATGGCCGCTTCTTTATCCCGTTTCAGGCGGTGCAGAATTTGTCCACTGAGTAAGCGTGCGGCCAATGCGTAATCGGCATGTTTAATACATTGTTGCAAGTTGCGCAAGGCACTTTCTTGTCGGCTGGTTTGCGAACGCAGATAGCCCAGGTTAAAGTAAGCCGCCGGGTGCATCAGGCCGCTTTCAATCGCGCGTTCGATTTCATCTGCTGCGGTTGCTTCTTGATTGCGGGTTTGCGCATCAATGGCCTGGCTGAGGTGCAAAAGGATGCGGGTTTGTTCGGCTTGTTGGGCCGAAAGTTGACCTGTGCCTTTCATGATGGATTGCAGCCCCCGGCGTTGTTGGGCTTCGGGGCTTTCATCGGATAAGTCGAACAAGATTTCGGCCAGCGTCTTTAGGGCTTTTTGCGAGGCCTCGCTGACCGGGTCGGGACTTTCGCGAATGGTTTCTTTCTTTTCTAGCTGTTTGACGGCTGCCATGCGCAATGGCCCTGTTCCACCGCGTGGACGGATAGGTTTGCTCAACAGCCGTCCTGATTTAATCATATTGGCAGCCTGTAACGCCTCTTGGCTGGAAGGATCGAGTTGTAAGGCGTGTTGCACGACCTCCAGCGCTTTTTGTGGGTTGCCGCTATGTTGGAGTAAACTGGCAAGGGCGATGTATTCTGTGACTGCCTGGCGGGTTTGCCCGGTTTTTTCGTGAATTAGGGCTAGTCGCGAACGGGCAACGATGTGTTCTGGGTTTAATTGCACCACCCGCAGCCAGTTTTCCACTGATTTTTCGACTTCGCGCGCTTTGATGTATAGTTCTGCTGCCTGCACGGCTGCTTGCACGGCATCTTTCAAGTTTCCTAGTCGTTCATTGAGTTGTGCAATCTTTTCGAAGGCGACTGCATCATCTGGTGTAACTTGCGCTACCCGTTGATATACCTGTAAGGCTTCATCGTATTTTTGTTGCTGATACAAGGCCAAGGCATAGCTGCTGAGGGCTTTGGGGTTGTTGGGAAATTCCATCAGAGCGCGCTTATACGCTTCGGCTGCGGCAGGCCAGTTCTGGTCCCATGCTGCAGAGTGCCCGTCGTTCATTGCGCGGTGAAAAAGGTCTTCGCGTCCGGCCATGGTCACACACCTTGTTTCAATCTTTGTTTTTGGGTTGCAATGCTGGTTTTGCTTCCCAAGTCATGTTTGTCTTGGTTTGTTTGTGCTTATTGGTTTTTTGTGTCGCTTGCTGGGTGGAGGACGAACATCTCGCCCCAGCTTTTGCCTGCACGCGCCTCGGTGGAGAGTGGAATGCGCAATGGATACGCTTCTTCCATCGTTTTTTGCACAATGTGAGCGGTTGGCGCTAGCTCTGATTGCGGGCATTCTAACACAATCTCATCGTGTACTTGTAACAACATTTTCCCTTGTAAACCGGCTTGCTGCAAGGCAGAGGGGATGCGAATCATCGCAATTTTCATAATATCTGCCGCTGTGCCTTGAATGGGCGCATTGATGGCCTCACGCTCCTCGCGGGCACGCAGCTGAGGGTTGAGTGAATTGCGTAAGGCCGGGAAATACCGCCGACGTCCAAGCAGGGTGGTAACGTACCCTTGTTCTGCTGCCAAGCGTCGGGTGTGGTCTAGGTATTTCTTTACGCCGGGGAAGCGTTCAAAATAGACTTTGACAAAGCGTTCCGATTCGGCCAAGGTGAGTTCGGTGCGGCGTGTTAGGCCAAAGGCTGACATGCCGTAAATGAGCCCGAAGTTGATGGCTTTGGCATGACGGCGCATCTCTTTGGTGACTTCGCGAAGTGGCACACCGTAAATGGCTGCTGCGGTTGCGGCGTGAATATCCTGTCCCTGGCGGAATGCCTCCAGCATGGCTTCATCGCCGGCCATGTGCGCCACAATGCGCAATTCGACTTGCGAATAATCTACAGAAAGCAGGATATTTCCCTCTTCCGCCACAAATCCTTTTCGCACCCGCTGGCCGGTTTCGGTTCGAGTGGGGATATTTTGTAAGTTAGGGTTGTTCGATGATAACCTACCCGTCACGGAGCTGGTTTGGCTGTACGAGGTATGCACGCGGCCGGTGTAAGGGTCCACTGCTTGCGGTAGGGCATCTACGTAGGTGGATTTCAACTTTGAGAGTTCGCGGTGTTCTAAAATCAAGTCCAGCACGGGGTGTTGGCCGCGCATCTCTTCGAGTACATCGGCTGCGGTCGAGTAGTGACCGCTGGTTGTTTTGCGGCCTCGGTCGGGCGGGGTCAGTTTTAATTGGTCGAATAAAACCTGCGAAAGTTGTTGGGTCGAATTCAGGTTGAAGGTTTTTCCCACTTGCCGGAAGACTTGTGTTTCGATGTCTTTTAGCCGCTCGGTGAGTTCTTTAGAGAATTGATGGAAAAAATCCAAATCCAGGCGCACACCGGTTTGTTCCATTTCGGCCAGTACCGGCACCAGTGGCATTTCGACTTGGTACATGAGATGTTCCAGCCCGTCTCGTTTTAACTCGGTTTGCAGTTCGGGTAGCAGGCGTAAACAGGCTTCGGCATCGGCTACGGCATAGGCAGCGGCGGCCTCGACCGGCACTTGGGCCATGGAGATTTGATGTTTGCCTTTGCCGATTAGGCTTTCGATGGTGGTCATCTCCTCGTTCAGCCGTCTGCGCGCCATGTCTTTCAGGCCAAGTTTTGCGCCTGGCTCAATCAGGAATTGCGCAATCATTGTGTCGAAAGTCAATGGCGCAACGTTTAGGCCGTGCCGTGCCAATATCAGGTAATCATATTTGGCGTTATGGGCAATTTTTTTGATGTTGGGGTGCGTGAATGAAGCGGTAAGTGCCGCGACTACTTGTGTAACCGGCAGATTAGTTGCTCCCTGGTGCCCGACCGGAATGTACCATCCTTGTCCTGCTTGGGTTGCCACAGAGATACCTACCAAATCGGCTTGCATTTCTTCGGTAGAGGTGGTTTCGGTATCGAAGGCAATCACTTCGGCTTGCTGAAGCGCCTGAACCATTGCGTCGAGTTTTTCGGTGCTATCTACAATGTTTGCTTGTGGGCTGTTTGCTTGGGCAGTGATTTGTACCACCGGGCTAGGTGTAGGCATTTCTGCGAATAGGGATAACTGTCCAGGCGGCTTTAATTTGTTTGGAGCAGGTGCCGCAGTTTGGGAGAGGGGTTCCTGGCTCTTAAGCGTTGCTAATTTAGGCAGCAGAGATTTAAATTCCAGCTCGCGGAAGAGTGCTTCCACTTTTGCCGAGTCAAAATCGTTTGCTTTGGCTGCTTCAAGGTCCAGTTTAATGGGTAGGTCGGTGTGGATGCGGGCGAGTTCGCGGCTGAGATAGGCCATTTCACGGCCTTGCTCCAGTTTTTGCCGCGTTTTTTCTGGTAATTCGTCTAGGTGAGCGTAAATTTCATCGAGTGAAGCATATTTTTGATAAAGCGCTTGCGCTGTTTTTTCGCCAATGCCCTTGACGCCGGGGATGTTGTCAGATGCGTCGCCGATCAGTGCTTTGTAATCAACCACCAATGCAGGTGGAACACCAAATTTTGCAATGACATCTTCGTCGGTAATGTAATCTTTCGCCTCGCCGAGTTTGCCGCCTTCGGGGAGGTTGACGATAATGTGGCTGCTGACCAATTGCAGCAGGTCGCGGTCGCCGGTGATGATTTTGACGCCTATGCCCTGTGCGGCAGCTTGCTTGGCGACTGAGCCCAAAACATCATCGGCTTCAAAGCCTTCTACTTCCAGGCGTGGGATGTTGAAGGCATCTACCAGTTGCCGAATTCTCTCCATCTGCGAGCGTAAATCATCGGGCATTTTGGCGCGGGTGGCTTTGTATTCGGCAAACATGTCGTCGCGGAAGGTTCTGCCGGTATCAAAGGCAACCGCGATGTAATCGGGCTTTTCATTCTCCAGCAGGTTGAGTAAGATTCGCGCAAATCCATAGACGCCAGCGATTGGTTCGCCTTTTGCGGTTTGCCAACGGCCGGTGCTGTTTGTCCCGCTGGTAAGGGCAAAGAACATGCGGTAGGCGAGGGCGTGTCCGTCAATCAGATACAGTTTGGGGGGCATGAACTTAATTTACCATAAAAAGGCTCTTAAAACTCTTTCCTCTTTCATCTTTGTCAAGCACATTCAAAAAGACGAAAGAGGAAAGAGCCAAAGGGAGCGTCGCGGGGCAGATGGAATTATTCTTCTGACTTTATTCCTTGCCGTTCGCGCGTTTGTTTGATGAAGTTGCGCACCAAGTGTTGCGGGTGTGGTTGGGAACTGCCCATAATGAGATAACCCGGTGCCCAAAAATCACCCGAAGGATTGTCTTTTTTGAAACGCGGAAATTCGTTGAATAACCGGTCCGAGGTTTGTTGACGCACAACGCGCATGACATGGCCTGGTGCAGTAGAAGGTGGAACGCGCACGACCCACTGTAAGTAATCTGGTCGAACGGCGATATGCTCAAGCCGCCAACCAAACGCAATACACACTTGTGGCACCCATTCATTGAGGCGGTCGGCCAGGTCACCGACTAAGTGGTGCGTATCGAAGCGTGGCACCAGCAGGCAGGCATACGAAAGGTCTGCCATCGCCGGTGAGGCCGGTTCGAGCAGGATGCGATGCGCTACCTGGGTTACCGATTCGGCTACGGTATGTGGTCTGGTTTCGATAAGCGACTGGTCCTTTTCAGAGACTTGTTTGCGCGTTAACTGTAATTCATCTGGCAATTTTGCATGTGTTTCTGCTGGCGCAAGGTTAGTGGCTTTGGTTTCGTCCATGGCCGGCACAGGCCGCTTGTAATTCTCGCGCCGCATGACCGGTGAGCTTTCTAGGCTGAAGTGCGGTATGGAATCGGGTGCTGGCTGTAAGGCTGGTGGCGGCTCGGTTTTCGGTTCCTCAATATCTACTGCACTCCCCTGCGGCTGCATAGATTGTCGTGCCAGATTGACCGCTTCGGCGGGTTGTTCCCAAGGCAAAGGGGAAGGCGCCGAGGCTTGCCGCGCAGGGGGAATGGGGGGCGGCACATCACCAAGTAATTCGGAGATTGGCGGAAATTCTTCTTCTAGGTCCTCGGGCGCCGCAGTACTGGTACCGAACAATCCTTGCGCATTTGGCTGGGGTGGTTCAGCGGAGATTGGCCCTGGTTCATCGGCCAGGCTGCGTACGAGTTTGCTGGCTTGTGTGCGGATGGTGCTGAAGGAAGTCTCTCCATCGAAGACCAATGCCAGGATCATGCTCGTGGATAGTTTCCGGGCGTATAAGATGTGCTGGGCCTCGGTTGCTTGCAAACGGATAAAGCGCAAAATGTCGCTTTCGTTTTCTCTATCCCAATAGCGTTGCACCGATTGCGAGAGTTCTTGGGCTGCCTCGCGTGAGAGTTGCCCAGCGTAGGCCCACAATTCACCTTCGCGTGTAATTAATGCCGCTTGTGCCGAAGATTCCAATGTGAGCCGGGTCAGGTGCTGAGCCGCTTTGCTGACATCTTTAATCCAGGCGATGCGCGAAGTTTCCGCTAGGATGCGCGCCGGTGGTTCAAAAGAGGCAAGGCCAGGTTTTATGGACGGCATAGCAGTACCATTGGGTTGCAATGCAGGTGTTGTCAGTTTTTTTAAGACCGCCGCCAAGTCGGGCATAGAAAGCGGTTTGTCGAGGATTGCGGATGGATTTAATCCAAGACTTTCTTCCAGGTTTTGGCTCGGGCTTCGGGCAAGGATAAATTGTACATCGCTCTTAACCTGTCGTAAGGCATGCCCAATATCGAGCAACGATAACCCCACATCTTCCAGGTCTGCATCCAGGATGACGACCGGGCAATTTAGTTTGCGCAGGTGGTGAATGGCTTCGGAAAAATCTGCTGTGATTAATATATTGTATCGGGTTGTATCCAGCCCAGTTTGCACTGTTCTTCCAAAACCAGTCTGTGGAGTAACAACCAGAAGATGTATTGGCATATTTAAAAGTGTATCATGGCCTAATTGAGCAGGCAAGCAAGATTCCCCTGTAAAGCATATCAGATTGAATACAAAATACGGAGGCGGTCAGCACACCGCCTCCATACATTTTGTCTACTTCTATCAAGAAGCCGGAGGCACGGGTTCATTGCTTATTGTGGCTTCAGGCTTTTTGCGCAAGGTGAGGAAGCCAATGACAATGGGGATGATGATGAAAATGATTGAAAGACAGATGAGAGCAAAACCCAGAGGTGCGGGCAGGGTTTGCACTGTCTCGATGCCGTCAACAGTCGTTGTAATCGGTTGTCCGGTGGCAATGAGTACGCCCCAAATGCATGAAAAGAGAGCGAGGCATAAGCAACACAGGGCTGTCACAGCCGTAATGACAATGGCCAAAGTGCGATTTTGCATGTTTTTCCTCCTTGTAAATGGTTGATGCAATCAGTATAAGGGTTTTTGGCCGAAAAGCAACAGTTGAATCAAAAATTTTAGATTTTAACATCATAATAGGAAGATAAGAACATTTGGAAATCTACCTTACACCGTTGTAAAATGAATACACAGCGACCGTCTGATTTTGGCGTGTTTTTTCCTGTTTTTTGTCTGAAAGTATCTTGGTCTTTGGCATTGCGCGTGCTGTGCCCAGTGACCTGTTCTAAAACAAGCCTATGACAAACCCTGAGCAACTTGAAATCCTCAAACAAGGTGTCCTCGTTTGGAATGCATGGCGTATCTCTCATCCGAACACGCCGATTGACCTGAGCGGCGCCGATTTGTATGGCATGGACCTGAGCCGCGTCAATTTTAACCATGCCAATCTAGAAAAAGCCTTTCTCGAACGCGCTAATCTGGCAGAAGCCGATTTGATGTATGCCAATCTCAGCCGCGCCAATCTGATTGAAACCCGCCTGGTGACTGCGAGCTTATCGCAGGCCAACCTGTCTCGTGCTAACCTGTTTGGTGCCGATTTACTTGGCGCCGACTTAACCTATGCTGACTTGACCGGCGCTACTCTGGCCAATGCTACCTTGGCGAATGCCCGTATTCAAGGTGTAAAACTATCGGGCAGTTGGGTGTATGGCGTCAACGTCCGCGATATTCAGGGCGAATTTGCGGAACAAACTGACTTAATCATCACGCATCGTGGCCAACCGACCATTACTGTAGATAACATCAAAGTTGCGCAATTCGTCTATTTGTTCCTCAACAACCAGGAAATTCGCGAAGCCATAGATACCCTCACCTCTAAAACGGTCCTGTTGCTGGGTCATTTTGGCACGCCCGACCGCAAAGCCATCCTTGAGACTCTTAAAGATGGCTTGCGGAAGTATGACCTTCTGCCGGTTGTCTTCGAATATGAGCGCCCTAGCGAAAAAGACTTCACTGATACCATTCGTACCTTGGCCAGCCTGTCCTATTTTGTCATTGCGGATATGACCAATCCCAAAGCCGCGCCGCTGGAACTTCCTACCACCTTGCCCGATTATCAAGTGCCACTGGTTCCCATTTTACAGGTTGGTGAACGTCCTTTTGCTATGATGAACGGGTTGCACAAAAAATACAACTGGGTTTTGGAACCGGTCCCCTATACATCTGCGGCGATGCTGCGCCAAGAACTCAAATCGGCCATCATAGACCCGGCACTCAAAAAGCGCAACAAACTGCGTTTTAATGAACTTATCGAGCAGCGCATCAAAACTACCCGTGAACTGCTCGAAAAGGGGGAAGAATAACGTTTTTCTCATGAAAACAATCCGGCATGGTAGCGCTTTTTGGCCGATTCGAACGCTTCAAATCGGTCTGATTTTCCTGTTTCTTCTACTCTCTCCTGCTTGTGGGGCGCCTCGTGAACCGAGTCACTCCCCTGTTCCTTCTCTCTCCCCTGTGCCGTCACCTGTTTCTTCTGCGACTGCGACCTTCACACCTCGTCCTTTTGCTTCTACAAATACTTCCCCCTTTGCTTCGCCCACTTCGCAGGTTTGTACTGAAGGGTCTGGACGCCTAGAGCGTGACCTGATTGAAACTGCGCTGCTAGATAAACCCATGCGCTATGCTGTATACTTGCCGCCTTGTTACGATTTTGGCGAAAACTTCCCTGTGCTATACCTGCTGCATGGACAAAACTACGATGAAGACCAGTGGATACGCATTGGGGCGGTCGAGGTCGCGGACCGTCTGATTTCGGCTGCGCAAACGCCACCTTTTATCATCGTTTTTCCTTATGACTATTCTTATCTACAGCCCACCGAATATGAATTTGCCCGTGTTTTTCTTCAAATGCTGATACCACGCATTGACTCTTTGTATCGCACCCATCCGCAAGCTGCTTTCCGTGCCATTGGCGGCCTTTCGCGGGGTGGCGCCTGGGCCATTCACCTTGGCACGCGCCATCCGGATGTGTTTGGGGCAATTGGTGCACATTCACCGGCCGTTTTTTATACTGATATGACCACCCTGCGTCTGCGCTTGCGCGATGCTCCCCGTGAGACGTTTCCACGCGTGTATATTGACGTTGGACGCTATGATAGTCAATATCAGACTGCCTTGCAGTTCGCTCGTCTGCTGGATGAAATGAACCTGCCCCACGAATGGCATGAATATTTGGGTTTTCATGAAGAGCAGTACTGGTCGGCTCACGTAGAGGAATATCTGCGGTGGTATGCCGAGGGCTGGCAATAAACTGTGGGTGGATTGCTTGCACGCCTTTCGCCTTTGTCAGCCTCTTTAAGCCAAAATCAGTGTAAATTAAGGATATATGGAACAACAGCGCACCTTGATTGATGCGTGGAAATCTAACGCTTTATTGTTATCTTTACGCGTGCAGGTCGTGGCTTGGTTGCCGGGCTATTTGGCAGGCATGTGGAATGCATTCCAATCCTATCAGAGCACTGTTGCTGAGCCGGCGGCTCTTCGCACTCTTTTGGTCTCCACTTTACTATACAGCGCTGCCTACGGTTTGCTGCTTTTTGTTGCCTTTTTCAAAGGCTTGGCTTATCGTTGGCGTGTTTGGCTGATGCTGGGGTTGTATTATTTTCTGGGAGCCGGCCTGTTTTCACTTTCAGCGCTCAGCGGCGATGGAGGCCTCATTCTGTTCATTTTCCTCTTGTTTTCCGCGGTTTTTTTAGAGCATCCGTCTCCCTATTTCGCTTTGGGCTTGGCCATGCTCAACTTTGGGTTAATGGCTTGGTTGCATCTTTCGGGTCAGATTACATTGCCTAGAGCCTATAATGCGCACGACCCCACGGCCTGGATAAGCGGTGGGGTGGTGTTTTTGGTGATTGGTCTGACGACCGTTACCATTACGCAATATCTCTTTCGCTCTTTTTCGCAGACCTTGGCGCGGCAGAATCTTACGGCGGAATTTCTTGCGCTGGGAAATACCCTGAATCAATTGATTGTACGCGAGCAGAGTATTACTGAGCTTTTAGCGAAAACACGCACAGTGTTACAGCAGAGTGGATATTCTGCAGTTTGGCTTGGTCTGCGCTCTTATAGTGAACCGACTTGGCAATATGTATTTTGCCAATCGCCTTTATGTTCTGAACTGAATGAACTAGCCGAGCAGTCTATCAAACTCCACCGGCAAGTAAAAACTGCTTCCTTGGCAGCCTTTCCGTTTTTGCGTGGGGGGCGTTGCCTAGGCGCGTGCGTGGTGGGTCTGCGAACCACCGACCCGCAGGAAGAACAATTACTTGCGGAAATTGCAGATGACCTGGCATACGCGCTGGATACATTGCAAAGCAACCAAAAACGAGAAAACCTGACGCGCATTGCTGAAGAACTGTTAGGCGAGCGCGATGAAACGGTGATTTGGCAAATTGCGCTTTCGGCGACTCAGAACTTGCTCAATGCTGACCGCGCTGCGATTTATGAATATGACCCGAACAGCGACCGACTTTCCTGTCCACACTTTAGCGGACTTTCCGCGGAATATGTGCAACGCATCAACCAAATCTTCCGCACCATCCCTGGCGGGCAATTGCTCTCTAACCCGCAACCGATATTTATTGAGGATGTTCTCCATTCGCCGGCCACTCAAAATGTTCGTCCTCTGCTTGAAAGCGAAGGAATTCGTGCGTATGCTGTTTTTCCGCTCTTCATGCAAAGGCGATTGATTGGCGCATTTGTTGCCTATTATCGCTATCCCTACTTCTTTTCCTTGAGTGACATTCAATCAGGGCAGACCCTGGCGCATTTTCTGATTGCTGCTTTACAAAATGCGCGTCTTTTCGCCGAAACTAGGGCCAAATCCAATGAGCAGGCGGCTTTGTTTATTGCAGCCCAGGAAATGTCGGCCAATGTGAATGACTTTTCTGCTCTCTTGGGACTTTTAGGCCAGCAGATGGCGACTGTCTTGAATGTGACCAGCGCTTACATACTCGATGTAGATCAATCGGCGGGAATGCTTAAGGTATTGTCCGAATATTGGTCTGAGCAGGCAAGCCCCGCCGAGCGCAAATCAGATTGGGGGCGTCTGTATCCGTTACAAGATTTCCCTCTCATCATCACCTGTGCTCGTCAAGGACACCCTTTAATTTTAGATGACGATGACCCGCGTTTGGCAGAAACCGAACAGGCGGAGTTTCGGGAATATGGCGTAAAAACCAAATTGTTCTTGCCTCTTATCTGGCAAGGAGAGTTGGTTGGCCTGGTAGAATTGTGGGAAAGCCGTGCGCGCCGACGCTTTAGTCAGCATGAGATTCATCTCGTCCAAGCGCTGGCCTCCCATGCTGCAAGTGCTTTGCGTACTGCCAAACTGTTTGCGGCAATAGAGGCACGCGAGGCGTATTTCCGTGCGCTCACCGATAATTCTTCGGAAGGCGTTGCTGTGCTGAGTGAACAAGGGGAGTTTAAGTATATCTCTCGCGTCCAGGAGCAGATGCTTGGTTACGAAAATGCGGTGATTTCGCTGGCAGCTCTGAAACAAAAAATACATCCAGATGATTTACCCCATGTTCGTAAAGCCTTTTTGAAATGTCGGCGCTTGCCGAATACCCCCCTCGTGCTTACTTGTCGCATTCAAAATCGCAAAGGCCGTTGGCGTGTTTTGGAAGCCACACTTAACAACTTGCTCGCTGACCCGGCCATTCGGGGCATTGTGGTGAACTTTCGAGATGTTACACGTCAAAAGCAAGCCGAAGAGCAATTGCGTCAGGCCTACGATGAGACCTTGGCCGGTTGGGCGCGTGCTTTGGAATTGCGCGATAAAGACACTGAAGGCCACACGCGTCGTGTGACTGACCTGACCATGCGCTTGGCGCGTGCGATGCAAATTGACGAAGAACAACTCGTCCACATTCGGCGCGGTGCATTGCTGCACGATATTGGCAAAGTGGCCATCCCCGATTCTATCTTGCACAAAACGGAAACCCTGACTGTAAAAGAATGGGAAAATATGCGTCGCCATCCGCAATATGCGTATGATATGCTCAAAGACATTACTTACCTTCGCCCGGCCTTGGATATTCCCTATTGTCATCATGAAAAATGGGATGGCACAGGCTATCCGCGTGGGTTACGTGGTAAGGAAATTCCACT
>QEXW01000002.1 GCA_003130845.1 Anaerolineae bacterium | reverse complement strand
GCCGTTCTTGGGCATCAATCTGTGTGCGGGGGCCGCCAATCATCGCAATGCGCCGATAGCCATGTTCTAGCAGGTGCCGGGCTGCCAGCCGCGCCGCTTCACGGTTATCAAGCGAGACGGTGTTGATGGTCGAATCAGGATGGTGTCCAATGAGTACGAAAGGCAGGGCACCGCCTCGCAGCGCTTCGGCAATCGGGTCGTTCAGGCGGGTAAACGAGACAACGACGCCATCTACCAAGTTGTTGGTTGCTAAGCGGCGTATCGTGCGCTCTTCCTGTTCCGGGTCAATCAGCCAGAGCATCAATGAATAATCGTGCTGCCCACAGGCAACCGCCACTCCCTGAATGAGCCGGGAAAAATAAGGGTCTGTCAGGGCGGCGCCTGCTCCGGCTGGAATAACCAAACCAAGCGTTTCAGTGCGCCCGGCGGCCAGGCGGCGTGCAGCCTGATTGGGCTGATAATGATGCTGGCGAATCACATCTAACACGCGCTGGCGTGTGGTCAGGCTGACCTTTTCATCGCCATTAACAACGCGTGAAACCGTAGCGCGTGAAACCCCGCTTAGGCGGGCAATATCTTCCAGAGTCAGTGGCATACGTGGTATGAGAGCGCTCTCATCACGGGTCAAAAATAAACGCGCTTATGGCGGCGTTTCGACATTGAGAGCGCTCTCATCATTATAGCAGAAATGCGGCGGATTGTACATCTGCCCCGCAGGCACAGCCCCATGATACATCTTGCACGTGTCAACTTGTTTGGGTTGATTGTATAAAGGCTTTTGCCGAAATCAATAAAAATCATCAAAATTCATTAATAAAAAATAGAAATTCATCAAAAATTGACAAAATTCAACAATTCGATATAATCATCATAAAAAACCCTCTTATTTAGGACAACTTTGTGACCGCGTACGAACGCCGCCAAATGCTCCTGGACTTACTGCGCCGCCAGCCGGGCTTGCGCGTGCCTGAAATTGCCCGTGAAATCGGCGTCTCGGAAGGCACCGTTCGTAATGATTTGGACGCGCTCGAAGAATCTGGGCATCTCACTCGCGTGCGTGGCGGCGCGGTCTTGCACAGCGCCAGTCAACTGCCCCAGGCAGCTTTCCGTGCTCGTCATGAGGAACACGCCCGCGAAAAGGACGCGATTGGCGCGCAGGCCGCCCGTCTGATACAGGACGGCGATTCGATTTTGCTGGACGCCAGCAGCACCGCCTACTACCTGGCCTTGCACCTGGCGGAGCGTTCCCGCCTGCGGGTGGTCACCAACGGCCTTGAAGTCGCCCGCCTGCTGGCGCAAAACCCGTCCAATACGGTTATCTTGTTAGGGGGTGTAGTGCGGCAGGATGGCTCGGCGGTGGCCGGTTTGCTGAGCGAGCAAATCCTCGCCGAACTGCATATCCAAAAAGCCTTTGTCTCGGCCAGCGGCTTCAGCCTGGAACGCGGCCTCACCGAAGTCCACCTGGAAGAAGCCCAACTCAAGCGCAAAGCCATCGAATCGGCCCGTCAGGTCTTTGCCCTGCTCGATTCGAGCAAACTCGGGCAAGAAGACCTGACCTCCTTTGCCCGCCCCTCCCAAATCATGCACCTGTTCACCGATTCGGGTATGAGCCAAGAATGGCAGGAGCGCTTGCGCCAGGCGGGCATCCCCTTCACCATTTGCCCAGGTGACTCATGAAACGAATTGGCTTTCAATTCCGTGTCCGTCCCGACCGTCTGGACGAGTACAAAGAACGCCACAAACACGTCTGGCCCGAAATGCTGCAAGCCCTGCGCCAGGCGGGATGGCATAACTACACCTTATTTTCACGCACCGATGGCTTGATTTTCGGCTACTTCGAGACCGATGACAGCTTGCAAACCGCCCTGGCGCGCATGGCTGCTACCGAAGTCAACGCCCGCTGGCAAGCCTTCATGGCTGAATTTAACGTTTCGACAGAACACCTCGACGACACCTTCGTCGAACTCGAAGAATACTTTCACCTGGATTGACCCATGCCCAACTACCTGGCCCTCGACCTTGGCGCCGAAAGCGGGCGCGCCATCCTCGGCAGTCTCGAAAACGACAAACTGGTCCTCACCGAAACCCATCGCTTCCCGAATGGCCCCGTCCACCTGCCGGAAGGGATGTACTGGGACATCTTACGCCTGTGGAGCGAGATTCAACACGCCATCGCCGTTTCCGCAGCCCAAGCCTCGCTTGACAGCCTGGCAATCGACACCTGGGGTGTAGATTTTGCCCTGCTCGACCGGAATGGCGCACTGCTCGCCAACCCCCGTCACTACCGCGACCCGCGCACCGCTGGCATGATGGAAGAAGCCTTTCAGCGCGTGCCACGCGAGCAAATCTTTGCCCAAACCGGCATTCAGTTCATGCAACTGAACACCCTGTACCAACTGCTTGCCCTCTCGCGTCAGCAGCCTCATCTTCTGGAAGCCGCCCACACCTTCCTCACCATTCCCGACCTGTTCAACTACTGGCTGAGCGGAAAACTCTGTTGTGAATTTACCAACGCGACAACCACCCAGTGCTTTGACCCGATTCGCCGCGCCTGGGCATTGCCCCTGCTCGAAGCACTAGGCATTCCCACCCGCATCCTGCCCCCCGTTTGTCAGCCGGGAACCATCCTGGGGCATATATCCGCTTCCGACATCCGCTTATCCGCTTCCCCATCCGTTACATCATCCGCTGCCCCATCCGCTTCCGACATCCGCTTATCCGCTTCCCCATCCGTCGCATCATCCGCTGCCCCATCCGCTCCCGCCATCCGCTTATCCGCTTCCCCATCCGTTGCATCATCCGCTGCCCCATCCGCTTCCGACATCCGCTTATCCGCTTCCCCATCCGTTGCATCATCCGCTGCCCCATCCGCTTCCCCATCCGTTGCATCATCCGCTGCCCCATCCGCTCCCGCCATCCGCTTATCCGCTTCCCCATCCGTTGCATCATCCACTGCCCCATCCGCTTCCGACATCCGCTTATCCGCTTCCCCATCCGTTGCATCATCCGCTGCCCCATCCGCTCCCGCCATCCGCTTATCCGCTTCCTCATCCGTTGCCTCATCCGTTGCCCCATCCGTTCTTGTCATAGCCCCTGCCTGTCACGATACGGGCTCGGCCGTGGTGGCCGTCCCTGCCGAAGGCAAAGACTTCGCCTGGCTCAGTTCCGGCACCTGGAGCATCATGGGCGTCGAAGCGGATGCGCCCTGCCTGGATGAGCGCGCCCTGGCCTACAACTTCACCAACGAAGGCGGCGTCTTTGGAACCTGGCGTGTATCCAAAAACATCATGGGCCTATGGCTCATCCAGGAATGCCGGCGCGAATGGGGGCTATCCTACGATGAAATCACCCACCAGGCTGCCGAAGCACCTGCCTTTTTGGCAGTCATCAACCCCGACGCCGAACCCTTCTTTCGACCTGGCGACATGCCCGCCAAAATTCAGAAATTCTGCGCCGAAAGTGGCCAAAACGTGCCCCACACGCGCGGCGAAATCGCGCGCGTGGCGCTCGAAAGCCTGGCGCTCAAATATCGTCTGGTGCTAGAGCGGCTAGAAACCATCACCGGCAAACGCCTAACCCCCCTGCACATCATCGGCGGCGGGACAAAAAACCGCCTGCTCAACCAACTGACTGCCGATTGCATCGGCCGCCCCGTTGTCACCGGCCCGGTCGAAGCCACCGCCATTGGCAACATCCTCATGCAAGCCATCGCCCTCGGGCATCTCCCCGATTTGAGCGCAGCCCGCGCCCTGGTGCGCCGCTCCTTCGATGTCGAAACCTTCCAGCCCGCAGAACGTGCCGGCTGGGATGAAACCTACCAAAAATCGTTGCGCTTACTGGACTCCTGACGTGGGCGTCCGTGAAAGGAAAGAATGCTCCAAGCCCCCTACCCCGAACTTGATGACCTCCTGACCATGATAGGCGAATCGGGCCGCCGCCTGGCCGAAATCGAAGCCAGCGAAGGCGCCGCCGGAAACATCTCCATCTGCTTACGTTGGCCGGTGGAATTGCGCACGCGCTTCCCACTCATCAGCGAAATCGAACTGCCCCAGCCCGTGCCAGAACTGGCTGGAGCAACCTTCATCGTCAGCGGGTCGGGTCGCCGCCTGCGCGAAATTCTGGATGAACCGCTGGCCAACCTGGCCTGCATCGTGGTAAATGAAGGCGGACGGACCGGCAAACTCTACACCTCCTATCACCGCCGCTTCGAGCGCGTCACCAGCGAATTCAACTCACACCTGGCCGTCCACCATGACCAGGTGTGCGCCACCGGCACCAACTTTCACGCCGTGGTTCACGCCCAACCCTTGCACCTGACCTACTTCAGCCACATTCCGCGCTATCAAGATGAAACCTATCTCAACCGCCATCTGCTGCGCTGGCAACCGGAGACCATCGTCAACCTGCCGGAAGGCATAGGCATTGTCCCGTTCCTGGTGCCTGGCTCAGCGGCGCTCATGCAAGCCACCACCGAGACCCTGCGCCGCCACCGCATCGTGGTCTGGAGCAAGCACGGCGTCATGGCGCGTTCCGATGTCTCGGTCAAGCGCGCCACCGACCGCGTCGAATACGCCGAAACCGCCGCCAAATACGAATACCTGAACCTGTGCGCGGGAGAGCCAGCAGACGGCCTGACCCCCGAAGAAATCCGCGCCATTTGCGCCGCCTTCGATGTGAAACAAGAGATTTTCTAGCCCGCAGACCACAGACGGTGCTTGCACGGTCTACAGTCCATCGTCCACAGTCAGAAAAGGAAATGAGCAATGGATAACATTCAACAGTCCTACACCCTCGCCCGCGAACGCTACGCTGCCCTCGGCGTGGACACCGATTCCGCCCTGAAAACCCTCGAAACCGTTGCCATTTCCCTGCACTGCTGGCAGGGCGATGACGTGGGCGGCTTCGAAAACCCCGGCGGCGAACTGACCGGCGGTATTGCCGCCACCGGCAACTACCCCGGCAAAGCCCGCAACGCCGACGAACTGCGCCGCGACCTGGACGTGGTCTACAGCCTGCTGCCCGGCTCACACCGCCTGAACCTGCACGCCATCTACCTGGAATCCGATACCAAAGTGGAACGCAACGCCATCGAGCCGCGTCACTTCTCCCGCTGGGTAGATTGGGCCAAAGCAAACGGTCACGGCCTCGATTTCAACCCCACCTGCTTCTCGCATCCTCTTGCCGCCGATGGCTTCACCCTCTCGCACCGCGACCCGGCCATCCGCCAGTTTTGGGTGGAACACTGCCTCGCCAGCCGCAGCATCGGTGAATATTTTGGCCGGGAACTGGGCAGCCCGGCGGTGACCAACATCTGGATTCCTGATGGCTACAAAGACACCCCCGCCGACCGCCTCACGCCCCGCCGCCTGCTCCTGGAATCCCTCGACCAAATCCTGGCTGAAAAACTGCCCCACACCCTCGATTCCGTCGAACCCAAACTGTTCGGAATCGGCTCCGAGAGCTACGTCACCGGCTCGATGGAGTTCTACACCGCCTACGCCGTCAGCCGCAAAATCCTGCTGACGCTCGATTCCGGGCATTTCCACCCCACCGAAACCATCGCCGACAAAATCTCCTCCATCCTGCTCTACCTCGATGAGATTCTCCTGCACGTCAGCCGCGGCGTGCGCTGGGACAGCGACCATGTGGTGACCTTCAACGATGATTTGCAGGCCATTGCCCAGGAAATCGTCCGTGCCGACGCGCTCCATCGCGTCCACATCGGGCTGGATTACTTCGACGCTAGCATCAATCGCGTGGCCGCCTGGGTCATTGGCGCGCGCAACACCCTGCGCGCCGTGCTGAATGCCCTGCTGGAGCCGCGCGACCTGCTCACCCGCTACGAAGCCGAAGGCGACTTCACCAGCCGCCTGGCCTTGCAAGAAGAACTCAAGGCCATGCCCGCCGCTGCCGTCTGGGACTATTATTGCCAGCAAAAGGGCGTGCCAACCGGCATGGATGTTTTGCGTGTAGTAAAAGATTACGAAAAGAAGGAATTGTCCAAACGATAAACCGCCCTGAGCGGAGCGCAGCGGAGACAAAGGCCGCAGTCGAAGGGCGTAGCAGACACTATATGGTGTCAATTTGTAACTACTCACCTACCCTCAGCCCCCACCCCTCTACTACTGTGTGACACGCGTCCCGCTGGGAAAGGGAAAAAACGAGAAACTTGTGTTGTTTGTTGCACCGGCAGGGTAGGCAGTTCCCATTTTTCCGCCGATGGCTGGCGGGTAACGCGCCCTCACCCCTGACCCTCTCCCTTTGGGAGAGGGGGACGGAAAGGGAGCAGAGTCCCCTCCCCCTTCGGGGGAGGGCGGAGGGTGAGGGCAAAAGGAGATTTTATGAACGGTTGGAACGGCAAAATTCTAGAAATTGACCTGAACACACTGACGCACAAAACCTATCCGCTCGATATGGACATGGCGCGGCAGTTCATTGGCGGGCGCGGCTTGGGCGCACGGCTGTTGTGGGACTTAGTCGGCCCGGAAGTGGACCCGCTCAGCCCCCAAAACGTCCTGATTTTTACCAACGGCCCGCTCACCGGCACCGGCTACCAGACCAGCAACCGCTTTTCGGTTACCACCAAAAGCCCGCTCACCGGCACCGTGCTAGACGCCAACTCCGGCGGCTTTTGGGGCATGCAGTTCAAGAAGACCGGCTACGACGCCCTGATTGTGCGTGGCAGAGCCGAAAAGCCGACCTGGATAGAGATAAAGAACGGCAAAGTGACCTTCCATGACGCCTCCGATTTATGGGGCATGCGCGTCTTCGAGGTCACGCGGCGTTTGGGGCAAGACAACAACAAGCGCAACGTCCTATGCATCGGTCCGGCGGGCGAGAATCTCAGCCGGATAGCCGCCATCATGAACGACCGGGAACGCGCCCTGGCGCGTGGCGGCCCCGGCGCGGTGATGGGCAGCAAGAATCTCAAGGCCATCGTGGTCGAAGGCACGGAACGTCCTGAAGTGGTGGACAAAGACCGCTTTAAGTTCATGCTCTACGAAACCCGCAAACTCCTGGCTGCCAGTCCGCTCACCAGCCAGGCCTTGCCGGAGTTCGGCACGGTGGTGATGATGAACATCGTCAACACCGTCGGCGCGCTGCCCACCCGCAACCACCAGCAGACCCAGTTCGAGGGCGCGGAAGCCATCTCCGGCGAGACCCTCACCGAAAAATATCTGGTGCGCAACGCCTCGTGCTGGGCCTGTCCCATCGGCTGCACCCGCATCAGCAAAACGGATAAGGTCGAGGGCGAAGGGCCGGAGTTCGAGACCACCTGGGCTTTTGGCGCGCAATGCGGCATAGATGACCTGGCGGCCATCATCGAGGCCAATTCCCTGTGTAACGACCTGGGGTTGGATACCATCTCGGCCGGCTCCACCATCGCCTGCGCCATGGAACTCTCCGAAAAGGGCTATCTCGATTCCGACCTGCGCTTTGGCCGCGCCGACCTCTTGGCGCGTTGCGTGGAAGACATGGCCTACCGCCGCGACCTGGGCGATGACCTGGCCGAAGGCTCGCTGCGCCTGGCAACGAAATACGGCCACCCCGAACTCTCGATGTCGGTTAAAGGGCTAGAAATGCCCGCCTACGACCCGCGTGGCATGCAGGGACAAGGCCTGCTCTACGCCACCTCCAACCGGGGCGGCTGTCACATGCGCGGCAACATGCTCGGCCTGGAAGTGCTGGGTTTGCCCAAATTGATTGACCGCTTCCAGGTGCAGGGCAAGTCCAGTTTCGTCATCCTGCACCAGAACTCCAGTGCGGCCATCGATTCGCTGGTGGTATGCAAATTCACCAACCTGGGCGTGGCCGATGAATACTTCGCCCGCGTTTTGAGCGCGGTGACGGGCATCCCCTATGCAACCGGTGATATGATTAAGGCTGGTGAGCGCATCTGGAACCTGGAGCGGCTTTACAACCTGCGCGAGGGCTTTCGCCGCGAACATGATACCCTCCCACCCCGTCTGCTGACCGAAGCCCCGACTGACGGCCCCTCCAAAGGCTGGGTTTCGCACCTTGAACCTATGCTCAAAGAATACTACCGCACGCGCGGCTGGGATGAAAACGGCGTCCCAACCCCGAAGAAACTGGAAGAGTTGGGGTTGGCGCAATTCGTGGAACAGGTGAACCGGGAAACCACAAAACCGTAAGACTGGAGAACCGCAAAACCGGAAAACCGCAAAACCGGAGAACCGCCAAACTGGAGAACCGCAAAACTGGAGAACCGCAAAACTGGAGAACCGCAAAACTGGAGAACCACAAAACTGGAGAACCCCATGGTTGACCCAAGAATTTATGAAATGTTCCGCGATATTGGACGCGATTTGTTTGTCAGCAACCTCATCTCCTCGCACGGCGGAAACTTAAGCATTCGCCTGGGTGACCGAGTCATCATCAAGCGGCGCGGCGCCATGCTGGGCAATCTTAAGCCGCACGACCTGATTGAAACCGGCCTGGAGAAAAACGACAGCGGCGTGGCCTTGGCCTCCACCGAATTACTGGTACATCGTACTATCTACATGAACACGCCCGCCCTGGCAATCTGCCACTGCCACCCACGTACAGCCATCGCCTTTTCGCTCTCACGGGATGAATTGGTGCCGATTGATAACGAGGCCTCCTATCTGCTCAAACGCGTGCCGGTCATCACCGAGGAATTCGCCTCTGGCACGCCCCAAATGGCGCACAAAGTAGCCGAAGCCCTCAAGAATTACAAAATCATCATGCTGCGCGGACACGGCAGTTTCGCCATCGGGCAGACCCTCGATGAAGCCTTTCACTGGTCTTCCACACTCGAAGAATCTTGCCAAATTGAACTGGCTGTCAAACTCATCAACGAGCCGTTCATCGAGTATCGCAAGATGAGCGAAGCCTACAACAAATTCTAGCGGGATGACCCGGCTTATCCTGCTTGTCACCGACGGAATCGTGCATCCTCCGCTGGCAGGGCGCTGGGCGCTGGATCGCTCGCTGCGCGCCCTTCCCGGCCTCCGTTTCGAGCAGATTCGCTCGCTGGAGAATCTCCCCGCCGAGGTGGAACGCTTCGCGGCACTGGTCTTGTACTTTCACCACAAAACGCTCTCCCCGGCGGCGCTGACCCGGCTGGAAAGTTACGCCCGGCAGGGCGGCGGCATTCTTGCCCTGCACTCCGCCACCGCTTCATTCAAGGACTGCCCGCCCTATTTCGAGATTCTCGGCGGGCGGTTTGTTGCTCATGGCCGGGTCGAACCGTTCGAGATGGTCAACTGCGGCGGCGGGCTGTTCGATGACCTTCCCAACTTCACGCTAATCGACGAACTTTATCTCCATGATTTCAGCGCCGAAATCCAGGTTCATTTCATGTCCAGGCATGAAGGCCGGGATGTGCCAGTCGTCTGGACACGCCATTATGGGCGCGGGAAAATCTGTTATGCTGGGCCGGGGCATACTGCCGGCAGCATGAATCACCCCGTTTACCAGGACCTGCTGCGGCGCGGCCTGGCATGGGTGGCAGCATGAAGCGCTTGGAACTGGCCGTTGTCGGCTGCGGCGAAATTGCCGGGTATGCCGCCCTCGTCTCCAAGTTGATTCCACAAATCCGGCTGGCGGCCTGCTGTGACGTGGATTCCGCCCGGGCGCAGGCCTTTGCCCGGCGGCACGGCATCCGGCAGGTCTTCACGGACTACGCCGACCTCTTAGCGCGGGGTTCCTTCGATTCGCTTTATTTGGCCGTTCCGCATGACCTGCATTCCCCCATGATTCTCCAGGCCCTAGAAGCGGGAAAACCCGTTTTGGTGGAAAAACCGCTCGCGCGCAGCCTGCCGGAGGGCCTCGAAATTGTCGAAATGGCGGCGCGGCGCGGGGTGAAGGTCGGGGTCAATTACCAGTACCGTTACGATAGCGGCTGTTATGCCCTGGCGCGGGCGGTACAATCTGGAAGCCTGGGACGGGTTCACTCCATCCGCATCAACGTCCCCTGGCGGCGTACGCAATCGTATTTTGACGCCGCTCCCTGGCACAAGACGCTGGCCCGCTCCGGTGGCGGAACGTTGCTCACCCAGGGCAGTCACTTCCTGGATGTGGCCTTGTGGGCGCTGGACGAGCTGCCCGTTTCGGCGGTGGGATACACAGCCTCGCCCGGTTTCGAGGTCGAAGTGGAGACCTTGGCGCACGGCATCCTCCAAACGCGCGGCGGGACGCTGGTCAACATCGCTTCCACGATGGTCGCGGCGCGCGAACAGGCCGTCACCATCGAAGTTTACGGCCAAACCGGAACAGCCATCTACCACGATTTGCCCTTTCCTTCGGTAAAATTCGTGGGTGCGCGCATCAAGCCGCAGCGCCCGCCTGGCTGGGGCCTGCATGCCTTGCAGCGCAGCCTGGCCGGCTTTGCCCGCTGGGTTTTAGAAGATGACCCCTTCCTGATTCCTGCCGCGAGCGCTCTGCCCGTTTTAGCCGCAGTGGACGCCCTCTACCGCGCGGCGCAGACTGGTGACATCACGTTGGCGCATAACCCCTTCGATGAGGAGAAAGCATGACAGAAAAACCAGAGCGGCTGACCTGGTGGACGAAGATTGGCTACGGCCTGGGCGATATTTACGGCGGCGGGGCGGGGGTCGTCATCAGTTTTTATTACCTGATTTTCCTGACCGACGTAGTGCGCATTTCGCCTGCCCTGGCTGGCACGGTCATCCTGGTCAACAAAATCTACGATAGCATCACCGACCCGTTCGAGGGGTTGATTGCCGACCGTACCCGCACCCCGCTGGGCCGCCGCCGCCCCTACCTGCTGGCGGGCATCCCGCTCATCTTCCTGTCTTTTTTCGCGCTCTTTTATCCCTTCCGCATCGAAGCCGAAATCACACGTTTTGCTGCGGTTTTGGTCAGTTACCTGTTTTACTCGACGGTGGTCAGCATCGTCATGCTCAACTACAACGCCTTGCACTCTGAAATCACGCTCGATTATCACGAACGCTCCTCCCTTAGCTCGATTCGCATCTTTTTCTCCACCCTTTCCTCCATCGTGGCCGCGCTCCTGCCGCTGGAAATTGTCAAACTCTTCCCCGATGTCCACACCGGCTACATCGTGATGGGATTGGCCTTTGGCGCATTCTTTGCCCTGCCTTTTCTTTTTACGGTGGCCGCCGTGAAGGAACGCCCGGAGTTCCAGCGTCCGCCTGAATCCTTCAACTGGCGGCGGGCGTTCATCGAGCCGTTCCGTAACCGCACCTTCGTTTACACCCTTGCCATGTACCTGTTCGCCTTCGTTGCGATAGACACCGTCAGCACGATTGTGGCCTATTTCGTCAAATATTACCTCCAGCGTGGCGGCGAGGTCAGTTTCGTCAACGGCGCGCTGCTGATTGCCCAGGTCGTTTCCCTGCCGTTTTTCGTCTGGCTGAGTAAGCGGACCAGCAAAGTGCGCGGCTACATGCTTGGCTTGGCGATTTGGGCGGTTGCCATGCTGTTCAGTTTCCTGCTGGCCCCCGGCAACTTGTCTTTCCTGGTGTATGCTTTCGCGGCGGTGGTCGGAATCGGCACGGGCGGAATTGTCGTCATGATTTACGCCATCTTCCCCGATATTCCCGATGTGGACGAACTGCGCAGCGGCGAACGGCGCGAGGCCATGTACTCGGCGCTGGTGACCTTTATCCGTAAGTTCAGTTCCGCGCTGGCGATTTTTGCCGTCTCGAACGTCATCGGCTGGGCCGGGTATGTCCCGCCCGCGCAGGAAACCGTGAACGGCGTCACCCGGCTCATCGAACAGCCCCAGAGCGAGACCTTCTTACTGGCCCTGCGGCTGGTGTTCATGCTCCTGCCGGTCGTCCTGCTGGCCTTTGCGCTTGCTTTTGCCCTGCGCTTCCCGCTCACCCCCGAATTGCACCGCCGTTTGACCGCCCTGCTGGCCCGTCAGCGCGCCGGACAGCCTGCCGATGAAGGCGAAAAGCGTGAACTGACCCGCATCCTGCTCGGTTGACCTATCCTCATAAAAAATGGAAGCCCTGATGAAACCCCATCTTTCCTGGCTGCTCCTCCCCGCCTTGCTGATACTCGCCGCCCTGGTCTTCGATTCGCTCGCTGCTGTCCGCCCGGCCATGCCGCCCCCACGCCAGGGCGACCCCGAACCGCCCCGCCCCACCGCCGCCGATGAGCCGTTCCATGTCACGCCCCTCGCGCCGACCTTCGCCGAGCGCCAGCAGATGTATAAGGATTGGGTCAGCGCCCAGCCGACCGCCGAGGACCGGGGCGGGGTGTGGACCGACATCGTCAAACTCTCCAACGGGGCCGAATCTATCAACCCGGCGGCGTTTCAGGCTGCGTTGGAGTTCGTCAACGCCCGCAAAGACCCCTCCGATTTCACCTTCAACGCCCTGATTCGGATGTACGCCCTGTTTCGCGGCACGGGCAAACTGACGCCGGAGCAGGAATCAGCCATCGAACAGGCCATTCTCAATTGGAAATACTGGCTGGACGAACGCGGAACGACTTATGTGGAGATGTGGACCGAGAATCATCAGATTCTCAATCACAGCGCCGAATACCTGGCTGGGCAGATGTTCCCCGACGCCGTCTTCACCAACAACGGGCAGACCGGACGCTGGCACATGGAACACGCCCGTGCGCTCCTTTTGGAATGGATGGAACTGCGTGCCCGCACCGGCTTCGCCGAGTGGGATTCGGAAACCTACTACCCTGAAGACCTGGCCCCGCTCCTCAACCTGGTAGATTTTGCCCAAGACCCCGAAATTGCCACCCGCGCCGCTATGCTGGTGGATGTGATTTTGTTTGATACGGCAGTCGATTCGTTCTACGGGCAATTCGCCACCTCGCATGGGCGCGTCACGGCCAGTTCTATCCAATCGGCCAACGGCAGCATGACCACCATCAACGCCCTTGCCTGGGGGCAGGGCAAATTCATCTCCACCAGCAACATGGGCGCGGTGGCGCTGGCCACCACCACCAAATACCAAGTCCCGCCCGTCATCCAGGCCCTGGCGCTCCATAATCCCCCAGAGTATTTCAACTACGAGCGGCATTCTTTCCCGGTCACCGAGGCCGCCCGCTACGGGCTGGACCTGACCGACCTGCGCCAGATTCCGCGCTTTTGGGGCATGGGGGCGTTCACCACGCCCGATGTCATTGATTACACCATCCGCGCCGCCGACGCCTGGAACTTATGGCATTACCCCGATTTCAAGGACCTAAAAGACATCGCCAAATTTTTGCAAGCCGTCAACGGATTGCCGCTTGCCAGCCGCCTGCTCGACCCCGACCCGAACGGAATCTTGATGAGCGAGGTCAACAAGGTCTCGTACCGCACGCCCGATTACATGCTCTCTTCGGCGCAGAGCTTTCGGCCCGGCGGCAAAGGCTACCAGCAGCACATTTGGCAGGCCACGCTGGGGCCGTATGCGGTCGTCTTCACCAATAACCCCGATTCCCTGCGTTCGGATGACAAACACCGTCCGAGTTACTGGATGGGCAACGGACGCCAGCCGCGCACCGGACAATACAAGAACGTCCTGGTCGCGCTCTACGACCTGCCCCGCTACCCCAGCGCGCCGCGTCCGCTCGAAGCCCGTCACTACGCTTTCACGCATGCTTACTTCCCAAAATGGGCGTTTGACGAAGTGGTGGAGCAAAACGGCTGGGTCTTTGGGCGGCACGGCAGCGGATACATCGCCCTGTATTCCGCCTTGCCCTATCAGTGGGTCACCGCAGGCCCAGATGCCGACCAGGAACTGGTTGCGCCGGGCTACCGCAACGTTTGGATTGTCCAACTGGGGCGCGCCAGCGTGGACGGTTCATTCCAAGATTTCATCGCCGCCATCACCGCCGCCGACCTGAACGTGGATGGGTTGAACGTCCGTTTCGCTTCCCCCGGCAACGGCCTGTTGACCTTTGGCTGGACGGGCGGCCTGACTGTCAACGGGCAGGAGATTCCGCTAACCGGCTACCCGCGCTTCGAGAATCCCTACACGCGGGTCGAATTCGGCGGCCTGAAGTACGTCATCACGTTCGAGGGCCAATCACTCGAATTGGATTTCGCAACCGGCTTACGTGCAGTAAAATAATTTTAACTGCCCGGAACGTAGTCGAAGGATTTCCCACCGGAACCCCCTATGCCCCAAGCCCAACTCTTCCTCACTTGCCTTGGCGACCAGTTCTACACCCGCACGCTCCAGAACATGACTCTGCTTTTGGAACGCCTGGGCGTGGAAATCGTCTTCCCACCTGAACAAACCTGCTGCGGACAGCCGCACTTCAACAACGGTTTCGAGCGTGAAGCGCGCCAGGTAGCCCGCAATTTCCTGCGTGCCTTTAGCCGCAGTGAGGCCCCCATCGTTGGCCCCTCCGGTTCGTGCGTCAGCATGGTCAAGCACCACTACCCGGAGTTGTTCCCACCCGGCACTGTCGAACACGAAACCGCCGTAGAAATCGCCTCCCGCGTATACGAATTCACCGAATACCTGGTTCACGTTCTCAAAGTCACCGATGTTGGGGCAGTGTATCCGCACAAGGTCACCTATCACGCTTCCTGTCACTACCTGCGCGAGATGGGACTGAAAACCGAGGCTAAAACCCTGCTGAACGCGGTCCGGGGGCTGGAATTTATCCCGCTCACCGAAGAAGAAACCTGCTGCGGCTTCGGCGGCGCCTTCACGGTGACCTACCCCGAAGTCAGCCGCGCCATGATGGAGAACAAAGTCAGGACCATCCTCGCCAGCGGAGCCGATACGGTCATCACCTGCGAACCCGGCTGCCTGATGAACATCGCCGGCGGCCTGCACAAGGCTGGCTCGTCCATCCGCGCCATGCACATCATTGATTTGTTGGCGTCAAAATAATCACCACGAAGGCGCAAAGCCACAAAGTTTTCTTTAATCTCTTGTCTTTCTTTGTGCCTTCGTGACTTTGTGGTAATCAGGATTGCTCATGTCCGAAACCCCCACCTACATCGGCTTTGAAACCTACACCGAACATATCCCGCCCAGCATTCCAGCGGCTGTCCAGCAGGCCACCGGACGCTTCGTCGGCGGGCGCGCGGCGCGCGTGGCTGAGTTGCCCCATTTCGAGCAATTGCGTCAGATAGCATCCGATATTCGCCTGCACACCATCGAAAACCTGGATTTCTACCTGGAGCGGCTCGCAGAACAGGTGACGGCAGCCGGCGGACATGTCCACTGGGCTGCCACTGCCGAGGACGCCCGCCAAATTGTGCTAGACCTCGCCCGGCGCCACAACGTCCATTTGGTGGTCAAATCCAAATCCATGGCGACCGAGGAAATCGCCTTAAACCACGCCCTCGAAGCGGCGGGCATTGAAGCCCTCGAAACCGACCTGGGCGAGTACATCATCCAACTGGCCGGAACCGGCCCCTCGCACATCATCGTCCCGGCGGTACACCTGACCAAAGAAGAAATCGCCGCCATTTTCAGCGAAAAACTCGGCATCGAAGCCCCCGCCGACCCGGTGGAACTGACCCGCATTGCCCGCCAAGTCCTGCGCGAAAAGTTCCTGCGCGCCGAGATGGGCATTTCGGGCGCCAACTTCCTGGTGGCCGAAACCGGCACGCTGGTTATGGTCACGAACGAAGGCAACGGGCGCATGTGTACCACCTTGCCCGACCTGCATGTGGCCGTTGTTGGCATAGATAAAGTCATCCCCGATTGGGACTCGCTGACCGTCTTCCTGAAACTGCTGGCGCGCTCGGCCACCGGGCAGAAACTCTCCACCTACACCCAGTTCATCACCGGCCCGCGCCGCGCGGAGAGTGAATTTGGCCCGCGCGAATTTCACCTCGTCCTGCTTGACAATGGCCGCTCGAACGTGCTGCGCGACCCGCTTGGGCGCCAAGTCTTCAAGTGCATCCGTTGCGGGGCGTGCGCCAACGTCTGCCCGGTGTATAAAAACGTGGGCGGATTCGCCTACGGTTGGTTCATCTCCGGCCCCATCGGCGCCATTTTCGCCCCGCAAATGCTCGGCACGCCGGTGGCCCGCGAACTGCCCTATGCCTCC
Source organism: Anaerolineae bacterium (assembly GCA_003130845.1). GTDB lineage: Bacteria > Chloroflexota > Anaerolineae > Anaerolineales > Villigracilaceae > UBA5195. The sequence goes on along the minus strand of QEXW01000002.1, from coordinate 12,985 downwards.
ACCCTGTGCGGGGCCTGCGCCGAGGTCTGCCCCGTCAAAATCCCCATTCCGGCCATCCTGCGCCACCTGCGCCGCCGCGTGGCCGAAGGCGACTCGCTTGCCCCCGCCACCATGCCCGCGCCTATCCGCGCCGTCGCCAAACTATCGGCCTTTGCCCTGGCACAACACTGGATATACCGCCTGGGCGCGCGAATCCTGCCCCTGGTCATGTCCATCTTCCGGCGCGGCGATTGGATTCCCTCCGCCCCATACCCCCTCAGCCGCTGGACCAAAGCCCGCCCGCTGCCACCCTTTACAGCTGGCTTCAGGCAGTGGTGGCAAAAGCGCAAGACAGGTCTCTAGGTACCCCCAGGATACTTGTTATGAACAACCCCGTCCTAGAAAATATCCGTCGTTCTCTTGGGCGCACTGCGCCGACCTCACCGAGTCCGCGTCCCGCCATCTACCCACCCCGCCAGGCTGAATCGACCGAGGCCGAAATTGTGCGTTCCCTGGAAGAAGTTCGCAAATTGAGCGGCGTTGCCCAAACCATCCACGCAGATACTGTTCCAGACGCCTTAAAAACCCTCGTCGCCGAACAAAACATCAAAAAAGCCACCGCCTGGAACACTCCAAATCTCCAACAATTACAAATTACCCATCACCTTGCTTCCCTGGGCGTTGAACTCGTCTCCCCCAACGCCGGCAAACACGACCTGGCCCTCTGCGACCTGGGCATCACCGAAGCCGATTATCTCCTGCCCGAAACCGGCACGCTGGTCCTGAAATCTTCTGCCGAAAAACCGCGTGCCGTCTCGCTCTTGCCGCGCGTGCATTTGGCCATTGTCCGTCCTGGGCAACTGCGCCCCGACCTGCACCAGGTCTTCGACGAAGCCCGGCATGACCCCTACCTGGTTTTCATCACCGGCCCCAGCCGCACCGCCGACATCGAACTGACCGTCACCCTCGGCGTGCATGGGCCGAAAAGTCTCTACGTTTGGATGTTGGAGGAAGTATGAAACTGACCGGCAAAACCATCGCCATCCTTGTCGCTGAAGGCGTGGAAGATTTGGAATACTACGTCCCGCTTATGCGTTTGCAGGAGGAGGGAGCGACCGTCCTGAGCGCCGGCTTGGACCTAAAACCCGTGCGCGGCAAAAACGGGCTGGTCATCACGCCCGATACGCTCATCGAATCCCTGGACGCCGCCCGCTTATCGGCCCTCGTCATCCCCGGCGGCTGGGCGCCCGACAAACTGCGCCGCTACCCGTTGGTCACCAATCTCGTCCGTCAGATGGACGAGGCGCGCAAACCGATTGGCATCATATGTCACGGTGGGCTGGTTGCCATTTCGGCGGGCATTGTCAAAGGACATCGCGCCACCGGCTCGCTTGGCATCAAGGATGACCTGGTCAATGCAGGCGCAACCTGGGTAGATGAACCCGCCTTCCAAGATGGCAACCAAGTCTGGGGGCGGGTGGTGGCCGACATCCCTGCCTTTTGCCGCGCGTTGGTGGCGGCCATCGGCGCGTAACATCCGATTTTCAAAACCTCCTCTCGTCAAACCATGAGAGGGGGTTTTCGATAGATTCTGATGGGGTTTCCCCCGTTAAATGAGCGCATGATACAAGCCTACCGCGCTCTCCGTTACCCGCGCAGCACCCTCGTCCCCATCGTCTTTTGGGTGCTGACCATGATTTCCCTGCCCATCCTCGGCTGGATTTTGGGCGAAAACGCGCTGATTCGCGGCATGTCGTTTGGCGTGTTCATGCAGGCCAGCGCTGTCATTATCATCTTATACACCGCCTGGGGCTGGTCGCGCGCCCTCAAGACCATCCTGATAGTGACCGTCTTTACCTACCTGGCCGAACTGCTCGGCTCGCAAACCGGCTTTCCGTTTGGCAAATACCATTACACCGACCTGCTCCAGCCGCAACTGGCCGGCGTCCCGCTGCTCATCCCGCTGGCCTGGCTGATGATGTTACCCCCGGCCTGGGCCATCGCCGCGATTATCCTTGAAAAACCAATCCAACACAAAGGTCACGAAGCAACGCAAAGGAAAACCTTTTTACCCGCTCTGAAATTTTCGCTTCTCTCCGCGCTCGCCCTCACCGCCTGGGACCTGTTCCTCGACCCGCAGATGGTCGGCTGGGGCTTTTGGGTATGGGAGACGCCCGGCCTCTACTTCGGCATTCCGCTCAGCAACTACTTTGGCTGGATTCTCACATCGTTCCTCATCACCCTATTTGCCAACCCCAAAGACCTACCGGTCGGCCCGCTCTCGCTGGTTTACATCCTGACCTGGATTCTACAAACCATCGGTCAGGGCATCTTCTGGGGCCAGCCTGGCCCGGCGGCCATCGGCTTCCTGACTTGTGGCTTGTTCGTCTTCCTGGCCCTGCGCCGCTCCTTAGAGAACCAGAAAACCGGCCAACCGACAACCGAATAACCCGCTAACGGACAACCGGACAACTGGATAACTGGATAACTGGATAACTGGATAACCGTAACCGATACCCGATGACTGACCCCTTCTCCCTCCTCCTCTGGCTGACCTTCGCCTTTCTCTCCGGCGCCCTGCCTCTCTCCGTCTGGGTGACGAAACTAGCTGCTGGGCGCGACCCCCGCGCGGTCGGCGACCATAACCCCGGTGCCACCAACGCCCTCAAAGCTGGGGGCAAATGGGTTGGGCTACTGGCTCTTCTCTTAGATGTCTCCAAAGCCGCCGCCCCGGTGGGACTGGCCTATCAAATTTATAGCATTCGCGGCTCTGCAATGGCTGCCATCGCCTTCGCTCCCATGCTTGGACACGCCTACTCGCCCTTCCTGCGCTTCAAAGGTGGCAAAGCCCTCGCCACCGCCCTGGGCGTCTGGATTGGCCTGACCTGGTGGGATGTCCCACTTGTGGCATTGACCGGAATCACCATCTGGTTTCTACTGCTCAAAAACTCCGGCTGGGCTGTTTTGCTCACCCTAGCAGGCATGGCCGTTTACCTCTCCATCTTCCGCCCCGAACCGCTCTTCTTTTGGGTGTTGGGGTTGCAAACAGTTCTGCTTCTTTGGAAACATCGGTTGGACTTCGCAATTCATAATTCGTAATTTGCAATTCATTATGTCCTGCCTCTTTCTCCTTTTCTTCACCCCCTTGCTGCTCTTCGCCGTTATTGCCATCCTGAATGCCCTCACTTTCCCTCGCCTGAAATCCGCTTCATCCGTTTCCCAATCCGCTTATCCGCTTCCCCATCCGTTGCCCCCATCTGCTTCATCCGTTTCCCAATCCGCTGCCCCATCCGCTTATCCGCTTCCCCATCCGTTGCCGTTGCCCCATCCGTTGCCTCCGTTATCGATTCTCCTCCCCATGCGCAACGAATCCGCCGTCATCGCCGAAACCGTCCGCTCCCTGCTGGCGCAAACGTACCCGAACGTTGAAATTCTCATCCTGGACGACCACTCTACCGACAACTCCGCTGAAATTGCCCGTGCCGCCGCCAAGGGCGACCCGCGCCTGCGTGTTATCCCCGGCAAACCGCTCCCGCCTGGCTGGACGGGAAAAGTTTGGGCCTGCCACCAACTCTCGGAACAGGCGCAAGGCGAATACCTGCTCTTCACCGACGCCGATGTGCGCTGGCAGCCGGACGCGCTTGACGCATTGCTGGCCGAAGCCCAACGCACACAGGCCGACCTTCTCACCGTCTGGCCGACCCAAATCACCCAAACCTGGGGTGAGCGGTTAGTCGTGCCGCTGATGGCCTTCACCATCCTGGCCTATTTGCCGGTTTTAGCCGTGCATCACATCCCCTGGCCGGTCTTTTCGGCGGCGATGGGACAATGCCTGCTCTTTCGGCGTGCAGCCTACCAAAAAATTGGCGGACACGCCGCCATTCGCAGTCAGGTCCTCGATGACATGGCCTTTGCCTACGCCATCAAACGCAACCGCCTGCGCCTGCGCATGGCCGACGCCAACGGCCTCATCCGAACCCGCATGTACCATAACTGGCCGCAAGTCCGAGACGGATTCGCCAAAAACATCCTGGCCGGGCATGGCAACAGCGTCATCTTTCTACTTTTTTCCACGTTCTTCCATTGGTGGTTGTTTGTGATTCCCTGGTTCCTGCTTTTTTCTCATTCCGCACAATCCGTTTATCCGTTTCCTAATCCGTTCCCGAATCCGTTTCCGTTGCCCCTGCTTGCCATTCTCCTTGGCGTCCTCACCCGGGCCCTCACCGCCGCCACCTCCCGCCAGCGCATTCGTGACGCTTTGCTCCTGCCCGTTTCCGTCTTCCTAATGACCCTCATCGCCTTCCGCTCCCTCCAATGGCGCTTCACCGGCGGCCCGCAGTGGAAAGGCCGACAAATAACCGGATAACCGGATAACTGGATAACCGGATAACTGGATAACTGGAAAACTAGACACCCCATGAAACCACCCATCCTCATCCTCGGCGCGGGCATTGGCGGACTCTCCGCAGCCATTCACCTCGCCGCCAGCGGATTGAACGTCACCATCTTGGAGCAGAATCCCACCGTCGGCGGCAAAATGGCCGAAATTACCGAAAACGGATTCCGTTGGGATACCGGCCCCTCGGTCATCACCATGCGTGGGGTGTTTGAAGACCTGTTCAGCGCAGCAGGCCGCCGTCTTGAAGACTATCTCACCCTCTTGCCGGTGGAACCGCTCACCCGCTACTTCTGGCCCGATGGAACCCGCCTTGACCTTTCGCGGGACCTGTCCAAAACCGCCGCCCAAATCAGCGCCCTCGAACCGCGCGACCTGGAAGGCTACCTCGACTTTCTGGCCGAAGCCGCCCGCCTGCACCGCATCACCGGCCCGGTCTTCACCTATGGCCCCCCGCCATCGCTCGAAAGCCTCAAGCACGTCACGTTCCAAGACGCCCTGCGCGTGGATCTCGTCCGCACCCTGCAGCAGAGCATCGAGCGCCGCGTCCGCCATCCCTACCTGCGTCAACTGCTGGGGCGCTTCGCTACCTACGTTGGCGCCAGCCCCTACCTGGCCCCGGCCACGCTGGGCGTCATCGCGCATGTTGAGCTGACCGAGGGCGTTTGGTATCCACAGGGCGGCATCTACCAGATTGCCCGCGCCTACGAACGGCTGGCGCGCGAACTGGGCGTCGAAATCCGCCTGAACGCCAAAATCCGCGAGATTTGCGTGCATGGCGAGCAAGTTTCGGCGGTCATCTTGGAAACTGGGGAGATTCTCCCAGCCCACACCATCCTCTCGAATATTGACGTGACCACCACCTATGGCCTGATTCAATCGGACCGGGCGCGGCTGCGGCTGGCTTCCCTGATGAAGCGAGAGGTTTCCTGCTCAGGCGTGGTCCTCCTGCTCGGCGTGGAAGGGACTTTCCCCGAGCTGGCGCATCACAACATCTTCTTCTCCTCCGACTACCGCCGTGAGTTTCACCAGATATTCTCGCAGCGGGTTCTCCCCGATGACCCCACCCTCTACCTGTGCATCACCTCCAAAGCCGACCCATCACACGCCCCCGCCGGGTGTGAAAACTGGTTCGTGATGGTGAACGCCCCGGCCCTCACCCCTAACCCCTCTCCCGATGGGAGAGGGGAGACAAATCAGGTGACAGAAATGCTCCTCGACCGGCTGGCACGAATCGGCCTGGATGTGCGGAACCGGATTCGCTCCCAGCGTTTGCTCACGCCCCTCGATATCCAAAAAAATACAGGCGCCTGGCGTGGCGCGCTGTATGGGATTTCGTTCAATGACCGTTTTGCGCCGTTCAAACGCCCGCATAACCGCTCGGAATTCAAGGGGTTGTATTTCGCAGGCGGAACGACCCACCCCGGTGGCGGCGTGCCAATGGTGACGCTCTCCGGCAAACTGGCGGCGCAACTGATTATGCGCGATTCAACTCCCAGATAATCCGCAGACCGTCTAGCGTCAGCCAGGGGGCGATGTGTTGGATGACTTTTGTCTCTTTCGCTACAATTTCTGCCAGCCCGCCGGTAGCGATGACCTTCATCTCTGGGCCGAGTTCGGCGCGGAAGCGTTCGACCATGCCCTCCACCATGCTGACATAGCCGAAAAGCAGCCCCGACTGCATAGCGTGAACCGTGTTGCGCCCGATGACACTCGGCGGGCGTTGCAGGTCAATGCGCGGCAGTTTGGCGGCGCGGGTGAAGAGCGCTTCGGCGGCCAGGTTCACCCCGGCGGTGATGGCCCCGCCCAGGTAATCTCCTTCTTTGGTGAGAGCGTTGAAGGTGGTGGCGGTGCCGAAATCAATGATACAGGCCGGGCCGCCGTACAGGTGCAGCGCGGCCACAGCATCGGCCACCCGGTCGGCGCCGACCGCGCGCGGGTCTTCGTAGCGGATTCGGACGCCGGTTTTGACGCCCGCTTCCACCACTAGCGGCTCGTTTTGCAGATATTCGCGGCAGGCCTGGACGATGCGACCAGTCAGGTTAGGGACGACCGAAGCCAGGACGATGCCTTTGAGCGCGGCGGGGCGGTGTCCAGCATGGGTGAGCAGGCCAAGCAGTTGCAATCCGTATTCGTCCGGCATACGGGCCGAGTCGGTGGCAAGTCGCCAGTGCCAAGCCAAGCGGGCCTCTTCGTATAGGCCGATGGTCAGGTTGGTGTTGCCGAGGTCGAGGGCGAGCAGCATGGTTCGGTTTTCTCCATCTCCGGCGCGTTGAGCGCCAGGAAGAGCCAGAATAGGAACAGGGGGTAGGTTTGAAGCAGCAAGCGAGTGAGGGAGGTATGCAAATGCCAGTGTAGGTCGTGCGGGGTGAGCAGGTAAATCCCAAAGTAACCGGCTTGCTGCAGCAAGATGAGAGAGAGCAGGGGCAGGCTGGTCGAAAGGCGCGGCGAGAAGCCGGTTAGCACAGCGTAAAGTGCCAACACCGGCCCGACTGGCCAATCGCCAAACTGCCAGGCGGCGTTGAGATAGGCACGGCTGATGATGAGATAGCGGGATGGGTCGAGTAGAAAGGCCAGGCTCTGTTCGGGCGCGCTGGCTAGGTCGCTCTGAAGGGAGACACTGGCCTTGAAGAAAACGACCACCAACAGTGGCGCGGCAGCACCCGCCAGAAAGACCGCAAAATGCCTGAGTTGGCGGGGAAGCGTCAGGCCGGCAACGATTATGCCGCTTGAGAGCAGAAAGAGCATTCCTTCGTTTTTCGTCCAGGCAGATAGGCCGGCGAACAGGCCAGCCAGCAGTAAGAAGCGTCTCTGGTGGTGATGCTGGTACAAAGAGAGAAAGATGCCCGTGAGCAGGATGTAGAGCGCGACGAAGACATCCGCATATTGCCCAATGGTCAACCCAAAAGAGGGGGTTAGCAGCGCAATTAGGGCAGCCAATTTCGACTGGGCGTATCCCTTATGGCGTGCAACAGCCGCCCACAGTGCGACAGGGATGGCGAAAATGCCCAAAAAGGTGAATGCGATAGGAGCGCGTGTGGAATCGCTGCCGAGAACGCACCAGGTCGCTGCCACGTTCAAACTATACAGGGCCGGGTAGTCGTAATGAATGCGAAAGTAGCGCGTGGTGTCGAACAGGAGTGTTGGGTCGTTCGAGCGGTAGAGATAGCGCGCCAGGTTGTTCCAAATCGTCCAGGCATCGCTGAGACCGTGCGGATGCCGTGCGGCGTAGTATAGAAATGTCGTGGTGGAGAGCAAAAAAGCGACCAGTAGCAGAAAAGTCAGCCAGTTGACCGGAGAGCGCAGCTCGTTAATGAACCCGAAGGGCGCAGCAGGACGGCGCAGCATTTCTTTTGCAAAGCGATAGAAGCGTGGGGACAGCAGGGCCAGCGCGAGGAGCGAAAGCCAGAATTCCGTCCGGGCATAGCCGCAGGGAGAGATTCCAGCCCGGAGACCAAACAGCATGAGTGCAGAGGAAAGACCGATGCCGAGCGCAAATCCGCCAGTGAGTTTTAGCAGCAGACTTGTGGGCGTTCGTTCAGGCCACAGCCTGTGTAACAGGAAAGATGCCAGCAGCGTTTTTGGGATGAACAGCAACAGGCTGGTGAGAAAAATGGTCATGGGCGTCTGACGCGAATCAGGTAAATGCCGAAACCGACTTCTTGCAAGTCGTATCCTGCAGGCAGGCGGGCATCCAGGTAATCACGAAAAGCGGGGTTGGTGAAGTTGCCAATCACCCATTCTTGCTCAAGACCGCGCTGCACCATACGCGGGGCCAGGCTGTATGCTGTCAGGGGGTATTCGTCCTGCTCGGTGAAGAAGTCTTCCTGGGTGGGGTTGGAGAGCAGGTCGAGATCGGAGACGTAGCCAACGACCATTACGCCTGGCGGTAGGGCTTGTTTGAGTGCCTTCATGCGCGTTTCCCATTGCTGCGCGCCGCTATCGCGTGTCAGGGTAAGCGGCGGGGCAATGAAAAATCCGTAGATGCTGAAGGTCAAACTGACTATTGCAAGCAGCGGAGCGAGCAGGGGGCGGGTGCGTGCAGGACTCATGGGCAGAGATTATACCCCGCAAAACAGGGGTAAAACGAAAAAGAGCCGGTCATCCCGGCTCTTTTTTAATTATTTCGATGTTTCGCCCAACTCGTCATAAGATGGCTTCGTCTCTTTATATTCCCCCGTGACAGCAAAGACCGTTCGTTCGCAGATATTGGTCACGCGGTCGGCTAGACGCTCCAGGTTGTGAGCAGCCCATAGGAGCCAGTTGGCGCGTTCGATGTTGCGTGGGTCGGCCATCACATACGTCATCAATTCACGATAAACTTGTTCGTAGAGTAAGTCTACTTCATCATCTTCGGCAGGAATAGAGCGGGCTGTTTCGGCATCTTCATTCACAAAGGCGGTCAAGGCACGGTGCAGCATATTGGTGCCTTTTTGTGCCATCCGGGGAATATCTACCAGAGGCTTGAGCAAAGTCTGTTCACCCATGCGAATATTAATGACGGCTATTCCTTTGGCGTAGTCACCCATCCGTTCTAGCTCACTAATTACTTCTAAAATTGAGGCAATCATTCGTAAATCCCGTGCCATTGGCTGCTGGGTGGCAATCAGAATCATAACTTTGTTTTCAAGTTGGAAGCGCTTTTCGTTGATTTTTTTGTCGTTAGCGATGATTTGTTCCGACCAGCGCATATCGCGTTTTTTGAGCGCTTCGACAGAATCCAGTGTGGCCTGTTCAACCATGCTTCCTAAGAGCAGGATTTCGTCTTTCAAGTGCTGAATATCTTGTTCAAATGTTTTACGAATAGCCATAGGAGCCTTCTTTCCTGTTTTGGATAGATTGTATCAGATTTGCAGGTTGGCGGGTTGAATGCCCTGCTCCAGAAGCCAGGAACGGATTTTGGCCGCGATGGCATCACGGATTTGGCGCGTTTTTACCAGAACTTCTTCCTCGGAGCCAGTCAGTGCCGCTGGGTCATCGAATGGCCAGAACATGTGTTGTCCCATGCTTAGAAAAATACGCGGGCATTTTTCCTCTGCGCCGCCACAAACGGTGACAGTATAAGCGAAGTTGAGCCTGCCCAAATATTCGTTAACGCTTTTAGAATATTGTCCGTCCATGTTCAAGCCAATTTCAGCCATCACCTGGCGCACAATCGGTAAAATTTCGCCTTTTGGCTCCAGCCCCGCGCTATATACTTCGAAGTGTTCACCAGCATAAGCACGCAAAAAGGCCTCGCCCATTTGGCTGCGAGCGGAGTTGCCCGTGCAGAGAAAGAGAAATTTGGGTTTGCTCATGTTTAGCCGAACCTTCCGGTAACGTAGTCTTCCGTCCGTTTGTCTTTGGGGCGGGTGAAAATGATTTCGGTCTTGTCGTATTCGATGACTGTTCCCGAGCGGGTATCTTCGTAGAGCATCATCATCGCGGTGTAATCGGAAACCCGTGCCGCTTGTTGCATGTTATGCGTAACGATGATGATGGTATAGTTCTTTTTGAGTTCTTGCATCAGCTCTTCGATGCGCAGGGTAGAAATAGGGTCAAGAGCCGAGGCAGGTTCGTCCATCAGGATAATTTCCGGTTGAACGGCAATGGCGCGTGCAATACACAATCTTTGCTGTTGACCACCGGAAAGAGCGTATGCGCTCTGTTTGAGCTTATCCTTCACTTCATCCCACAGCGCTGCGCCGCGTAACGATTGCTCAACGAGTTCGTCCATATTTCCCTTATACCCGTTAATGCGTGCTCCCCAGGCAATGTTCTCGTAAATGGATTTGGGGAACGGATTAGGCTTTTGGAAAACCATACCGATTTTGCGCCGCACTTCTACTGGGTCAATTTCCTTGTTGTAAAGATTGACGCCATGCAGTAAGATTTCACCTTTGACATAACTGGTAGGGACAAAATCATTCATACGGTTGAAGGCGCGTAGGAGAGTAGATTTCCCACACCCGGAGGGGCCAATGATAGCGGTGATTTTCTGCTTTTCGATTTTCAAATTTACATCTTTTACGGCTTCGAACGGGCCATAGAAAATGCTTAAATCACGGGTTTCGATGGCGTATTGAGAGTTTTGTGGTTGCATGGGATGTTTCTCTTTCTTCTGACACAATCGAATTAATATCTACGCTGGAAGTGATTGCGCAATAGAATTGCCGTTGCATTCAGGGTTAGCAACATGGCTAATAGAACAATGATGGCAGCGGCAGCAATATTGTGGAATTCGCTTTGGGCGCGTGCTGTCCATTGATAAATCTGAATGGGTAGAGCTGTGAACTTGCTAAATGGGCTTTGCGGGTCAACCGTGATAAACGTTGAAGCACCAACAATGATGAGCGGCGCCGTTTCACCAATTGCGCGCGACATCGCCAAGATGCTGCCGGTCAGAATGCCGGGCAGAGCATTGGGTAAAACGTGACTCCACACCGTCTGCCAGCGAGTAGCACCTACACCGTATGCCGCCTGCCGGATTGAATCAGGGACAGCTTTAATCGCTTCTTGGGCATTGATGATGACCAACGGCAAGACCAAGATACCCATCGTTAGACCAGCCGACAGCACCGTACGACCATTCGAGTCGGTCACGCCAAACAGTGCACCACTCGTGAGAGATTCTAGTGTGCGGACAAAAATTGCCAACCCCAGCATACCGTACACAATAGAGGGTACACCCGCCAGATTATTAATATTGGTTTGAATGATTCGGTTGATAATATTTTTCTTATCAGAATATTCTTGAAGGTAAATCGCAGCACCGACACCAACCGGCAAGGCAAAGGCAATCGCAATCGTTACCAGCCAGAGTGAACCGAGCAAAGCCGTACGCACCCCGGCAAACTCCGCGCGGCTCGACATCGGCGTTGTCAGAAAATCGGGAGAAAGCCAGGAGCGAAATTCCAAGCGTGCATCAGGAAAGTTTTCTCGCACCTCGGCTTCAATTTTTTCCTTCTCAAAAAGTGAGCGGAAAAAAGGGTAGGTCTCGCGCGTTTTGATTTGAATAATACGCTCAATCACCAGGTTGTATAGCTCACTCTGGCTGCGTTCTTCCATCGCTTTTTCGTTATTTAACTTGTTGTACGCACCACGTGATAGATTGTCCTTCAGAATGGCAATTAATTCATCCCGTGTCAGTTCATCGAGTGGTTTTTCGCTAATTGTATAGGGGTCTTTCTTAAACTCGTAGGCAATATAGCCAAAGGAACCATCAACAACGTTTAGCAATAACGCCGTTAGACTGATGATGGCGATAATTAGAGATGATAGAAATACGGCTTGCCAAACCCATGCCTTGCGGTAGCGGGCCTGTACAAAGCGTTGCAATTCGTGTTCTTCAGGGTAGGTGTAGCGTGCCATAGGTTCACTCGTATTGTTCACGGAACTTGGTAACAATCCACTGACTGATAAGATTCAGCACGAGCGTGACCAAAAAGAGCATGAGTGCAATCGCAAACAAACTGTTATAGTCCACTGTGCCATACGGCAAATCGCCGCCACTAATGCGGGCGATATGAGCTGTCATGGTCTCTGCCGCTTCTAACGGGTTGAAAGTAAAGTTAGATGTAGCCCCAGAAGCCACGGCAACAATCATCGTCTCACCGACAGCGCGTGAAATACCCACAATAACTGCCGCACCGATGCCCGAAAGCGCTGCCGGGACGATGACCTGCGTGCTGGCCTCGAACGGTGTTGCACCCATAGCGTAAGCCGCTTCTCGTAATGAGTTGGGGACAGCACTCAGGGCATCCTCACTCATCGAGGAAATCAATGGCAGAATCATAATGCCCATCACCAACCCAGCGGCGAGCATGTTGTATACACCTATTTTATCCGGGCCAATAATGCTACGCAGAATCGGCGTAACAAACAACAAGGCAAAATATCCATACACAACAGTTGGAATACCGGCTAGGATTTCCAGAATTGGCTTAAGAACAGCACGCACACGTGGATTGGCATATTCACTCAGATAAATTGCTGCGCTCAACCCCAACGGCACAGCGACTAAGATAGCAATGGCGCTGGTCGTGAGGGTTGCACTCACTAATGCCCAAATCCCAAATTGACCTGCTTGCGGCTGCCATTTCGTGGAGGTGAAAAATTCCACCAGCGTCACTTCGGGATCGGCAAAGAACAAAAGTGCCTGGTCTCCCAGGACAATCGTGATAGCAATGGTGACGAAAATGGTCAGTACCCCTACAAGGAATAGGGAACTTTCTATCGCACTTTCGCCCCACCGTACTCTTCTCTTAAGGTGAGTTGCCCAGTTTTCTCGTTCTTGATTCGTTGCAGTTAGAGAGGAAATTTCTGTACTCATATTCTTTCCTGCTTTCAGAGATAAGGCAAAATGCTTTCTTCTTTCCCCATTTCAACAAAAGAAGAAAATACTTTGCCTTCTGAATTATACACAAGGGATGGGCTGGCCTCCCTGCAGAGAGGCCAGCCCAAGTGAAATGGGAGGATAAATTACTGATTGAGCAGAGCGTACAGCCAAGCGCCCCAAGAGGCATAGATGTTTTTCTTGGGAGCCGGGAAGTAGCCGACATCCTTGATATTGTCATCCAGGTTTTGCAGATAGAAGGCGATGAAGGCAGCGACCTGCGGCTTTTCCTGCAT
>QEXW01000127.1 GCA_003130845.1 Anaerolineae bacterium | reverse complement strand
TCGGTTGTTAAAATTTGTGCCACTAACCAGGGTAGATATAAAACCGCCAACTGACCCGCCAACCACGATGGCTCAAACGCAAAGCCAGAGACACGTCGATTCTGTACCAACCCACGCATCGAAAACAGTTCTTGAATTTCGCGTAGCTCGGCACGATAGCCATAATTCAAGCCATATAACTGAATGCCCCCCCACAGGATATGCCCAACCAGCCCGACCATTAACCAACGGACTGAAAACTTGACCTGTTCTTCATTTTGGTTCATCCAAGCGGCTGCTAAAAAAAATGCCAGACCAATCGCCAGGGTGATGAACGCCCGTACAGCACGTTCCCAGTACTCTACACCGCGCAATTCAATCGGGTTGAGCGTCGCTCCAAGAGCAGTCGAAGCAATGGCAGCCAGCGTAAAAGCCGTAAGCACCGTCCAGCTGCCTAAGCGAGGGAAAGAAATTTCGCGCCGCCAAAGTCGAAAAAACAGCACCATCAGCAAAATGGCCAGCGGATAGAGGGCCAACGGGCGGACAAAGGTGCCAGCACCCATAAAAGGCATATACCGAAAACTGGTAATCGGTAGGCTGAGCAGGGTCAGCGCCCAAAGCAAGCGCGAGAAACGGAACATCATGGGCAAACCGTCATCCTTCCAGAAGAGCGGGTTAGGCTCTATCTGCTCTCACGACCGGCCTCTACCCAATGTGAGAGACGAAACGCGGGGAAAACTAGGACCACGAGAGCCAAAAACGTCATCAGCAGGCCTGCGCCAGCCAAGGCATAGCTACCCAAAGAAGCAGCGCGGCCAACGGGCAAATTGTGAAGTTGGGCAGGCGTGATAACCAGATAGGGGGTGAACTGATTGGCCAGGGTAGCGGCTTTATCCGTAAACGCTTGCGCCCAGGCGGATGCAAGCCGAACAGCCAGAGCAGGGTCATCGGACTGGGCGTAAAAATGCCAACCACCATCAGCGGGCTGAGAAAGAATCAAGGTGCCGGAACGCAGCCTTGCTACTTGCACGCCGGTTTGTGCGGAAACCACTTGCAGGGTATCATCGGCCCAGGCCACTTCAACCAGCTTGCGGGTTTCGCGGTCTAAAAAGTAAAAGACTTCACGGTCAGGAATTTCAGGCCAGGATTGCTCGACGTTGAAATCCACCACCACAGTGGCACGAGCGCGGTAATTGGGTGGAAAGAGCGCATAGACGGCCATGCCCAGCAAGCCGCCGAGTAAAGCACCCGTCAGCCATAGCCGCCAAGCACGTAGCAAACGCAGCAGGTCATCAAAGGTAGGTGGAGCGAGTAGGTTCATGGGTGGTATTTTTGAATCTGCCGTCGGCGTCGCCAATTAATGAGTGGAGCAGCCAAGCGGCGTAGGTAGTATTTTGCTACAATCGGTGCAAAAAACGAGCCGCCATCGCGGTAGTGAATGCGGAGCATTTCGGGCCAGCAGCGGTCGTCGGCGGCGATGGTTTTTCCGCTAGCATGCAGGCGAAAATTGGCCCAAACCCGCCCAGGTAGATAGCGCAATTCGGTAATCTGTGCTAACCGAACCCATAAGTCATAATCCATCGCAAAGTAAAACGTGGGGTCGAGCGGAGCAACTTGATGCCACAGCGCGGCACGCCAAAAAGCCGCTTGTTGAGGGATGTGGACATAGCCCCGCCGCAAACGAGCATAATCGGTTTGGGCGGCAGGAAAACGTCCAATGACGCGGTCGGCTTCGTCTATGAAATTGGCTTCCCCATATACCAGGCCAACTTGCGGATGCGCTTGGAAAAATTCAACCGCTTCGCGAACTGCCCCGGGGTTATAGGTATCATCAGAATTGAGCCAGGCAAAAATATCGCCGGTAGCGCGCGCAAATCCTTTGTTGATGGCATCCGTCTGGCCTTGGTCAGGTTCGGAGACCCACCAAGCCAACCGCTCGGCGTATTTTTGGATAATTTCGCGCGAATGGTCAGTGGAGCCGCCATCTACAACAATGTATTCGATGTTGGGGTAATCTTGCTCTAACACAGAGCGGATGGTGCGCTCAAGAAATTGAGCCTGATTAAACGATGGGGTGACAATGGAGACTTTCATCGGGTGTGTCAACAGGTTAGGGTTTGCGCGGTTGGGTCAAGTCAAAAATGACAAAGCCGTTTCCTTCAGCGTAGATGGCGTAGTTGTTGTAAAGAATCTCGCGTAGGGCGGGGTTTCTCTCAAATTCGGATAAGCGCGTGACGACAAAAAAACGCTTTCCTTGGATAAATTCACCAAAACGGCTGGCCAAGTCAACATCGAGGCCGGCCGCCTGACGCATGGCTAACTGGCTTTCGTCATACCAAGGTTGATTGATTTGCCAGCCCCAATATGCCAATCGCCCACCATAATCCTGCGAAACGCTCGCGACCGGTTCCAGGGTATGGCCTGTCAGGCTGCCAATCATGGCAAAATATTCGGCATCGGGGCGGTAGTCATTGCGCAGCAGTTCAACCCGCGCCGTCCACATTTGCAGCATCACCATCACTATCACTCCGATGCCGGCGGTCAAACGCACCAACCAAGCCGAACGCAAGGCAAAAGCCCGCTCCAGGAGCAATTGCGCAACAGGGGCCAGAGAAAATGCCACAACGGGAATAAGCGGGAGTTGATAGTAGTCATGTGTGGAGGTGTGGTACGCAAAGGTCATGCTATACATAAAATATCCAACCCATAAACCGGTGAGCAAGGCAAACACACGGCGGCGGGTGAGCAATACACCTGCCAAAGCCAGAAGCACAACGCTAAAGCCAAACACTCCTTCGAGCTGCTCTTTCCAGCGCAGATAAAACACTGGGGTCAACCATAAATTCGGAAAAAAGCGAAAAGCAAATTGTTCTCCCAAGTAGCCGGCTAGGAACACGCCATACAAGGTGTAAACCGTGACCGGTAAAATAGACAAGATAGCAACCAACCAAGTTTGGCGGTCCTTGAGTGAAGGAAGTAAACCGCGTTCTAAAACCAGGGCCAAAGCGGCAAACCCCAAGGGGAAAACCGCCACATTTTTGATGAAAATTGCCAAGCCATTCAATAAGCCAGCCGCCAGCGCCCAACGCCAGGTCTCACTTTCGCGCCAGCCCCAAAGTGCCCAGAGCGCAGCCAGGATGAGAGCTACCATTAACGGGTCGGGCTGAAAACTGCGGCTGGCATAAATGCCAAAAGGCAAAAACAGGTAAAACAACAGGGCAAAGAAGGCGCTCGTGGTATCCGCGAGTTGCCGCGCCAGCAAAAAGAGAAAAACTCCACCTATCAGCCAAAACAGAACCGAGTAGATGCGCGGAATAATCAGATTCTCGCCCATCACGCGATACGAAAGCGCCACCAAGGCTTCTAGCACCGGTGGTTCAATCACAGGCGATTGTTGCCACTGACGAATGGCAATTTCACGCTGCCATTCGGGCAGACCGGGGGTCATGGCGTAATACATCCCGCGCGCTTTGAACATCGAAAAGAGCTGGCGCGCCGGGTTAAAGTCTAAGGGTAAGTCATCTAGGTCATACAGACGAATGCTGAACGCCAAAAGAAAAGCCAAGACGAGAGAAAAAACCAGGGTTTTTCGAGAGCCAAACAACCAAAAAGAAGTCATCCGTCGTCAGTATCCTGTGGAGAAATTTAGAAAGAGGATATATCCTTTACAGAGGAGCGCAAACGGTTATACAGTGAACGCAGCCGTTTGAGACCCAATGGAGCAAAGAATGCATACAGAACGCGATGTGCTTCAGCCAGAACTGCAACTGGATTATACCGAAAGGCGCGGGCGTAGGCTGCTAGGCTGTGCCTGTAAAATCCGCCATCCAATAGGTAGAAAGCATCCAAACGGTGCGCACCAGCCAAAATGCGGCGACGGTGCTGCGCGAACAACGGGGCAAAGCGCGGGTCGGTTTCCATCCACGCGACGATGCGAAAGGCCTCACGCCCAAATTCACGGGTGTGCGCCAAGTTCTTGGCCTGCGCATGATAGCGGGCGGCAGCCAAGGTTCGGGGAAGATACAGTAACGGGGCAATCTGTGCAACGCGTAACCACAGGTGATGGTCAAGCAGATAATGATAAGAAAGGTCAAGCAAGCCAGCCTGTTCGAGAACGGTGCGACGCAAAAAGACAGATGGCTGGCTAATGATGCGAAAAGCCATCAAATCGGTGAGAGTATATTGGCGAAAGGTTTGCAAATTAAACGGGCGGGAATGTTCATCTATGGAAAGCACATCGGCATACACCAGGCCAACCTGCGGGTTGGCGCGAAAGGCTTCTACCGCCGCGCGGATAGCACCTGGTTGATAGACATCATCGGAATTGAGCCAGGCCACAATATCGCCGGTGGCACGCGCAAAGCCCTTGTTGATAGCATCGGCCTGTCCCCGGTCTCTCTCGCTGACCCAGCCCGCCAATTGGTGTTCGTAGCGTTGAATGATTTCCAGGCTAGCATCCGTTGAGCCGCCATCAATAACAAAATACTCCAAGGCGGGGTAATCCTGCTCCAACACCGAGCAGATGGTCTGCTCGAGGTAGAGGGATTGGTTGAACGAAGGGGTAATAACAGAGACCGTGAGCAATGTTTAAAGGCGCACCGAAACAGATTTCCATCAAGATTAAAACAAGGTGTTGTAATCTACCTTTTCAAAAACCGTTAGTTTTCCACCAATGGTAGCATCGAGAACTTGGCGCCCTGCTTTTTCATACGCACGGCGTGCCAAGCGATAGCCAATTTCCGAGGTCTCTAGGTCAGGCAGCTGCCAACGAAAGCCTTTGCCAAAATAGGCAGGCGAAAAGTGATTGGGGTCATCACCTTCGGAAACAACGGTTGTATTGGCCGGGCCTTTGGAAACAAAGTTGTGGTCTACACCGACAAGAATCACTTGTTGAATGCCCATGTGATAGGCCAGTTGCAAGGCCACATTGGTCACGGTAGCGCCTTCCCAAATGCGCCCGCGTGCATCGGTGGCAAAACGCGGTAAATCATAGGTGGTGTAGAGGAAGGTTGGGAGTGTTTCCGGTCGCACCTTTGGAAGATGTTGGAAATGCCGGCGTGAGCGCCAAGAAATGAACTTGGGGAGCACGAGTTCCGCCATTTCGTGAGCGCATTGCTCAATCACTAGGTCATTGATGGAAACGAGATAGGTGGTGCTAAACCCTAATTCTGAAAAGAGCAAATAAATTCGGTTGAGACCAAAGGTGATTTCGCCCCGCAATTTGCGCAGGTCGGTGTACTTTAGGCTGGGGCCATTGCCGATAATAAAGGCGCGTCGCCCCCGATGAATGTCTTTGAGCATAGCCAGGCGGCGCAAACTTTCGCGCCGCCAGGGATGAAGGTACGCACCGGGTAATTGTGGCAAATCACGCAGCCAGATATAGGCATCGCGGAGCAAGGGATAGAGTGGGTTGGTTTTGAAGGTTTTCATGACGAAATGGGCACTCTAGGGAAATAAACGCACCACCAATCAATCACTCTGTGCTTAATCGCGCTGTAGCGCCGCCATCCACAATCAAGGCTTGGCCGGTCATAAACGAGGATTGTTGGTCATCCGCCAGGAAATAAATGGCACTGGCAATTTCTTCAGGTTTCCCTACTCGTCCATTGACCGTTTTGCGTGCCAGGTTTTCCAACCGTTCGTGAATATCGCCATGTCCCACGTGCCCCCGGTTGAGACCAGCGCGCAGCATGGGGGTATCTACCGCACCCGGCAAAATGGCATTGACGCGAATGTTGTGCGGGGCGAATTCAATCGCCATGGCGCGTGTCAGTGCCAGCAACCCGCCTTTGGAGGCAGCATACGCAGCGATATTTGCCGAGGTCTGCACCGCATGAACAGAAGAGACGTTGACAATCGCCCCGCCACCTGCTGCCCGCAAGAGCGGATAAGCCAGCTTAACGAACAGAAAGACGGAGCGCAAATTAGACGCCATCACTGCATCCCACTCTTCCACCGTCGTTTCGATGAGCGGTTTGGCCACTTGAACAGCGGCATTGTTAATCAGCGCATCGAGGGTGGGACTAAACGCACGCGCCTGCTCAAAAATCAGCTCTGCACTAGCCGGATTAGAAATATCCGCCTGAATGAAGCAACCCTGGGCAGGAAACTCGTCGTTGAACGGAAAACGGTCTACACCAATCACGCGCCAGCCCTTTTGGGCAAACAAAGCCACCGTAGCGCGTCCAATGCCGCCCCCGGCACCGGTAATCAAAACGGTTTTGGTCGGTTTAAGGTTTGTCATACGGAAAAGTATACTCGCTTAATCAAACTGGGTTTACAAATCGCCTGCGACTTTTACACCTGGAATTGGGTCAAATCAGCGGAATCTAGCCCCAGGCCATCCAAAAGGTTTTTGATGGTGTTCCAATGGACACGTTCCCAAGCGGCTGGGCTGGAGTTAGCATTGTGAGGGGCAAGTAAAACGTTATCCATCTGGAGCAGCGGACTATCCAGGGGAAGCGGTTCTACCTCGAAGACATCCAGCGCTGCACCACCCAGATGTCCACTTTGCAAAGCAGAAATTAAGGCGGGTTCATCAACAATCGGGCCGCGCGCGGTGTTGATGAGAACGGCGCCAGGTTTGACGCGCGCAAGCGTTTGCGCATTGATGAGATGCCAGGAGGTAGGGTTCAAGTCACAGTTGAGGGAGATAAAATCCGATGTTTGAAGCAGGTTTTCCAAGGTGGTCATTTGGATTCCCGTTTCGGCGATAAAAACATGGTCAATCTCCACAATATCGTTGCCCAAGACGGTCATCCCAAAAGCACGCGCACGGCGGGTGACGGCCTTGCCAATGGCGCCAACACCTATCACGCCCAGCGTCAGTTCATGCAAGGCTTTACCGGGGATTTTGTCCCAAAGACCAGATTTCATCGCCTTATCCATCCAGGGTTGGCGGCGCGCAAAGGCCAAAATGTAACCCATGACGGTATCGGCGACGGGTAAGGTGAAGGCATTGGGGGTGCGGCCAATTTTGATACCTAACCTGGCACACGCCTGGGCGTCAATCGAGTCAACGCCTGTCCCCCATTTGGAGATGACTTTCAAGCGCGGGGCGCAGGCTTCGAGTACTTCAGCAGTGTAGCGGTCATCGCCACAGAGTGCGCCATCGAACTGACCAGCATATTTCAGAATATCATTGGCTTCGAGACGCTCATGGACTTCGGGCAAAATCAGGTCAATGCCATAATGCGCAAAGACCGGGCGAAAGCGCTCCACAAAGGGGAGCATATAAGGGGCAGAAAAAAGAACAGTGGGCATAGTTTTTATTTACAAAAAGATTGTTCAATATAGGTGCGCATGGCTAGGTCAGGTGCGCTGCGAGACAAAAGAACACAAACCTGCTGCTGAATATATGGGCTTTCGGCCATGATGCTGATGAAACGACGCAGTTCTTGTTTTCTTCCAAGCACGGTATAGGCTTGCATGAGCGGCAGCCACTCGATTTTATCCGAAGGATAATGCCCTTCCTCCAGAGCCTGTTCGACAAGTTGAATCACTCGCGCCCAATCTCCTGCTTGGCGCGCCAAATCGGCTTTCTGGTAATAATAACACCAGTCGTGCACCGGCTCTGCCCCAAAATAGGCCTGGGGTGGAGGTTGGGACATCCTATCAAGCAAAATGTTTTCAAGGCGCGAAGCCGAAGCCAGCAAGCGAATTTCCACGCGGTCGTTTTGTGAAAATTCGGGCGCTTGACCATTGATGACGCGCACACAAGCGTTCTCGGCAGGTTGAGAAAGAATCAAAATCTGGCGATAGTCCGGTTGAGTCTGAATGCCTCGGCGAATCTGCTCACGCTGGCCTCGTTGAACGAGCAGATGGGGAAGATTTTCCGCATTGAGCACGACCGCCGGCAACGGCACTTGAACATACGGTTCGCTTGTTTGCTGCGGTTGGGGGAAATAAATCTGATTGGCCGGCCCCCAGATGAAGTAATCTTCCTGCATAGAAATCGAGGGATAATCAGCCACCAGCGTTGTGCCTGGTTTTAAGGCAGGGATGCGCCAGGCCACCTGCCACCAGAAGTTACGCGTTGCAGCAGCTTCTTGGATGGCAATAACCGAATTGGCGTAATGCGTCATCACCGCGCCGGTGATGAGAAACGCCATCACAACTAGGCGAGACCCAACCGCCGGCAGAGACGATAGCCAGGCTACCATCAGCAGTACTGCCCCTGCCAGAGCAGGCAAGGTGTAGCGTGAATAATCACTAAAGTTGATGTGGCGGTTGGCGAATATCACCGGAAATAACCCACCCAACACCGCCAAAAGCCCGACAACCAGTGCTTCGCGCTGCCAGACCCGGTCATCTTGCTCGTCCCGAAACAGACGGCTTATCCACAAAACCAGGGCGGCTGTCAATAAGCCCAACGCGAGCGCCGGGAAAAAATCGCGCAGGCGCAAATCAAACGCTAAGGTGTAAAGCGGTACAACCCAGGCAGAAACCAAGACATTGATGACATCTTGCACAAGATAAACCAGCCACCACACTCCGGTCAGCGGAGAGTGAAACAGTGCACTTAACTGCGCGCCAACATCCGTTGCGCGGCGTTCGCTCTCAAAGAGGAGCAAGCGCCAGAAGAGAAATCCAACCGGCACAAGCAAAAAGGGAAGCACACGACGCATCCATCGTGCTACATACTTTCTCAGGGTTGATGTTTCGCGCCAAGCCACCATGCCCAACAAACCAAACCGCAGGACTTCAATACCGATGAAATATTCCATCAGGCTGAGATACAGCCAACCGGTTAGGATGGTCAGCAAAAGCAACAACAGGCGAACGCCGATGCGAGACTCACGCCAGGCTAAAAACCCGAGCCAGAGAGAGAACATGGCAGTCATCAGGCTAAACAGATGCGCCTGAAAATCCACCGCATTCACTTGTGAAAGAAAGCCAGGATACAGCAGAAAAAGCACCGAAGCCAGCCAAGCCGCGCGCTTTTGTGCAGGCCAAAGCAAAGTGAAACTTCCCCAAAGCGCCAAGGCGCCCACAACGCGATACAGAAAGGCACTTAAGTGATAATACAGTAGGTGCTCACCAAATAGGATATACAGTATGGCCTGAAGCGGAGCGCGAGCGGGGCGGTCGCCGGCAAAAATCACCGAAAAAAACTCTGGCCCACGCACCCGCGCCGCATACATCAGATACCAGTCATCTTTATAAAATCCGAAATGGCCTACATGAGGCAAATACGTCAGGCCAGCCAACAAGAGCAAGAGCAAAAAAACCGCAAAACTAGGGGTTTTCTCAATCCATTGTCTCATGGTTCGATTTAGGCTACTCCTAGGCGGCGGCGCATCAACAAGTCAGCAATTTCAAAATCAGCTTCTTCATCAATGTCCACTGCCTCTAAGCGAGGGATTTCAAACATCAGCGGGCGGTCCCCCAGTCGGTTGCGGCGCGCCAACAGGTTGGTGCGCGTGAACAAATAAAAGCAGGAATTTTCTTCATACACCGGTGGCAAATCTTGGGTTTGCAAAAGAATGGCAGGGTTGTGATTGATGGGGCGAGTGAGTTGGTCCCACAAGCGGGTTTGTAAACGCGTGACCGAAAACATGCAATCGAAGGCCGGATACACCGCCAAAAATTTGCCAATGGCAGCAGAAAGTGTTTCTGGACGCAAGAGCGGGTTGGTGCTGTGCGTTTGCAGATAGAAATCGGCTTCAATTTGCGCCGTATCGTAGGCTAAAATTTCATTCATGGGGATTTCTGGGGCGCGTAAGTGTTCAGGACGGCGAATGACACGCACCTGCGGAAAGTGTTGTGCTAAGCCATCCATCACCGGCTCCGAATCTGTATCCACCAAGATAGACGTAATCTCTGGCACCTTCAACAAGGTTTCGATAATGTGCTGATAGAGCGGTTTTCCGGCCAGGGGACGATAATTCTTTCCGGGCACGCGCTGAGAGTGATGACGCATGGGAACGAGAGCAACAAGGGTTGGCATAGAGTTATTCCTGACAGTTCAAATCTTCAGCAACTTCTTGGAATAGGGCTTCTGAAAGCAGTCCTTCTTGTTTGTAGGTCTTCCAGGTCGTACACAATAGGTCTGGCATGCGCGGGGGCAAGGTGTTGGCCCATTCCACCAGTTCGCGTGCCTTTTCCGATTGCGCCGTTCGGGCATAGGCTTCGATGAAAGGTAACAATTCCACGCTAGCCGCCGGGCGCAGACCACTGGCGGAGGCGGCCTGCCAAAGGCGAATGACTTGTGGCCAATCACCCAACTGTGCCGCCAGGTCCGCTTTTTGGTAATGATAACACCAGGTATGCGGTGGCTCCGGGCCGAAAATATCGCTAGGGGGCATGGCCTGCGCCAATTGAACGCGGTGAATATCCGAAAACGCCATCCAACGATAGGCTTCTTCAGAGAGAAAGCGTATTTCACGATACGCCGGGCGCAACAACCAGAGACATTGTCCTTGGCTCGGCTCAAAAGTGATGGCCAAAACCCGCTCCGATGCGGCCCAAAAGACACTGCTATATTTGCGCATCTCTACCGGCTGGCCTTGTTCAAAAACCACCCAATTCAGGTTGGCTGAACCCGGATTGAACCAGTAATCTACTGCCGGCGGCTGGGTGGTTTTCGGATAAAGCAGGTTGAGCGCATAAGCAGTGGGTGAATCACCCATATAGAACAAGATTTCATTATCCGCTACAACCAACGTCCCCGGCTGCAAGGCGGGAGCGCGCCAGTGCATTTGCCAATAGAACTGACGCTGCTTTTCCCACGATTCGTGGAACGAGCGCGCGGTTTGAAT
Organism: Anaerolineae bacterium; assembly: GCA_003130845.1. Taxonomy (GTDB): domain Bacteria; phylum Chloroflexota; class Anaerolineae; order Anaerolineales; family Villigracilaceae; genus UBA5195. The sequence continues at coordinate 7,425 of QEXW01000127.1, read as the reverse complement.
GTGAGATGCCGCAGCAATCGCCACCAAAACCCCGAACAAGAGCATACGTCGCCTGACACTCTGAACAAAGAAATAGCCCAAGCCGCATATCAAGAAACTTAATCCCGGCAAGGCCGGCAACGCCAAACGACTGCTCCACAACGGATTCTTTTCGGCAATTTCAAACCCAACCAACCAGGAAGGAATGAGCGCTACAACCACCATCAGCAAGCCCAAGCCTGTCAAAGCAAGCGGCAACAGCTCGTGGTGGGGTGTATTCGTCTGTTCATCAGCCAGGCGTGAAATAACCCACACCGACAACACGCCCAGCACCAGACTCACGCCCCACAAATACCAGGTTGAAGGTCGGGTCAAATCCAAGGCTGAAGGTTCAATCGCCTTATACCAAGGCGAAACAACAACGTACACCAAATCTCTTATCACCGTTTGCAGCAACGAGAACAAAGCAGCCAGCGGCTGATTGGTTAAGGCGGTCAGCAAAGCCGGTGCAAAACGGTCATAGCCAAAAATTTTGTCATACGAGAGCCGATAGACGGCATACAACACCAGAATCACCAGGTACGGCAGCCAAGCACGCAGGGTTCGCCGGAGGCGCTGCTGCAAAGGTACATCCGTTTGGGAAAACCAGAGCAACACAATTCGTGCTATCTCCAAGCCTGCAAAATATTCCATCATCACCAAATGATACGCCTGCAGCAAGAGCGCCAAAACCGCATAGAGCCACATTTTTGTCCCCCGCGCCCTGCGTGATAAGAGCATCAGCGCAAAGGAGGCCATCACCGCCAGGTAAGCCACCCAATGCAACGTATAAGCAACTGCCAAAGGTTGTAGGGTGTAAACAGGCTGAAGAACAAAAAAAACTCCCAACCAAGCCGTCAAAGCCTGTTGATTGGGCCAAAACAAGCGCAGCGTACCCCAAAAAGCCAAGGCCGTTAAGAATCGCAAGGTCATCAACAACCAATGCCAAGGCGCGGGAGAAAAACCAAGCACCTGAAAGAGGAAACTATATAGCCCATACGCCAGCGGACGGCTATCGGTATAAAAAAAGTTTTTTAGCCCAGAGACCCCCTCGTGATACGCATAATACACATGATGCCAATCATCCTGAAAAAAGCCCAAATGGGAGAGCAAGACCCCAAACAGAAAAAAACTCACTCCAAAAAGAAGCAAAAATACCTTGAACGAAGACGACAAACGAAAACTCAAGAAAACGTTAGAAAATTTTTGCATAGCGGTTTGTGCCGATTATATCCAATGATTGGCTACCGAATTCAGATAAGGACATCTTCCCACCCATCAAGACACCATCTTGTATAATTGGCCTATGCCTGCCTACCCTACCCGTGAAGTGCTGATTTCCTGTGGTGTATTGACCTTGGTTGCCAGCCTACTCTTCTGCCTATTTGGGATTGTTGCCCTTATCTTGCTCTCCACGCTATGAAGAACCTCGACATCCGCCAAATTCACGCGCTCTGTTTTGATGTAGATGGAACATTAAGCGACACCGATGACCTATATGTCGAACGCTTTTTGCCCTTCTTCCGCTTTTTCCGTGACCCGCTCCGTGCGGCCCGCCGTTTCGTCATGTGGGCCGAAAGCCCCGGCAACTTTCTGATGAGCATTCCTGACCGGTTGGGGTTCGATGATGAAATTTGGCGGTTGTATGATTGGCTCAATCGCCGCTATCCGCGCCCATTGCGACATTTTCGCCTAATACCCGGCGTACATGAGATGCTCGCCCAGCTGGCATCTCGCTACCCTATGGCCATCATCAGCGCGCGCGATGAACGCTCAACCCGCGCCTTCCTCGACCACTTCGGCTTGACACCGTTCTTTCAGGTGATTGTCACCGCCATCACCGCCGAACACACCAAGCCGTACCCAGACCCGATTTTCTTTGCCGCGCAAGCCATGGGAGTACAACCCGAACACTGCTTAATGATAGGCGATACAACGGTAGATATCCGTGCCGGAAGACGCGCCAATGCACAGACGGTAGGAGTGTTATGCGGTTTTGGCGAACAAACCGAGTTAGAGCGTTGTGGCGCTCATTTAATTGTCCAACAAACGCCCGATATACTCAACGTGTTGAGACCGTAACGGATTACGCCTCTTCGGCTTTGGGCTTTGAGCCAATTTCGACCAATTGCACTTGCACCTGATAGCGTTTTTCGCCAATCGCAACCTTCCCATTGCCATAAAAACCGCGCGAACCGGTCTTAAAGGTCTTTTCTTCCGCCATCAACAAGCCAACCACTTGTCCATCTTTTTTGATTTCGACGGTAATCATCACAGACTCTCCTTAAAAAATAGTTTGCGACAACTTGAGATTAGAGATTGTGCCCTTGCGCAAATCACAGAATTCAATGTTCCACAATCTGCTCTCGCTCTGGGCCAACGCTCACCAAGCGTATCGGCAGACCGGTCAGCTGACTAATGGCCTGCAAATAATCACAAGCCGCTGAAGGCAAATCGCGCCAACGACGAATATCGCGCACATCCTCGCTCCAGCCGGGAAATTCTTCATAAACCGGCTCATACCCATCCAATTCGGTGGGGCCAAACGGCAAATCCTGATAGATTTGACCATTTTTACGATACGCCACACACAATTTCAACGTTTCCAAACCGCTGAGAATATCCAGTTTGGTAATTACCAATTCGGTTAAGCCATTAATGCGCACCGCATAACGCAAAAGTACACCATCGAGCCAGCCTACCCGGCGTGGACGACCGGTGGTGGTACCGTATTCATCCCAAGGATTGGCGCCTGTTCCGCGCAATCGCAACGCCAAGTCGTCAAACACTTCCGTAGGAAACGGCCCACTCCCGACTCGTGTCTGAAAAGATTTGCACACCCCACTCACAACAGCATCCCGCGCCGCGGTAACGCCAATTCCCAAGCCGGTAAACACACCGCCGGCCGTTGTAGCCGAGGAAGTCACAAAAGGATACGTCCCATGGTCAAGGTCAAGCAAGGTCCCCTGTGCGCCTTCGGCCAGCACGCTTCCGCCCTGTGCTAGCACCGCACACGTTTCAGCAGAAGTATCGGCAATATAGGGGGCGATGCGCGAGACATACTCCGCAAACCGGGAGAGAATCGGCTGCACTTCCAGCACTGGCGCTTGAAGAGCAGTCAACGTGCGGTTGGCAGCTTCGATGTGCGCCGCCAGTTTCTCTCCAAAATCGGCAGAGAGCATATCCCCCACTCGCAAATTGGTGCGGGCGGCCTTATCGGTATACGCCGGGCCAATCCCACGTCCGGTGGTGCCAATGCTGCCTTTGCCACGCTGCGCCTCAAGCGCAGCATCGAGAGCGCGATGCGCCGGCGTGATAAGATGCGCAGCATGCGAAACACGCAAGCGGCGCGGGGAAACATCCACCCCTAGATTGGCGAGCATATCTATCTCATTCAGTAACGCTTCGGGGTTGATGACCATTCCGTTCCCTAACACCGCGATAGGCCGGGAATGAATGATGCCCGAAGGAACCAGATGTAACTTAAACAATTGGCTTCCAACGGTGACGGAATGACCCGCATTATCGCCACCATTGTAACGGGCAACAATATCGGCCTGCGCAGCAAACCAATCCACAATGCGGCCTTTGCCTTCATCGCCCCATTGCGCGCCAACGATAATCTGAAGCGGCATAAGTGCCTCCAGGAAAGAATATAACGGGCAGATTATACAGCAAGCCGAGCAGATGAGTGTTAGAATGTATGCTTTCAAATTCTGGAGTTGCCCCATGCTGAATAAATTGCTTTTGAAACTCTCCTCAATCTTGTTTCTGGCTTCTTGGCTCACGACCGGCTGCGGCACGGTCAGCGTGCGCCCGGCAGCAGAATTAACTGCAGAATTCGAGCGGGCAGTGGAACAAACGCTGGCCGCTCGCGATACAGCCACGCCCCTGCCCACCCAGACTCGCCCGCCAACGCTTACACCGACAATCACCATCACCCCAACCGCCACCGAAACCCTCACCCCCACCCCCATTCCGCCCACTTCGGTCGTAGAAACCTATTGTGATAATTCCAAATTCCTAGGAGATGTCACCATCCCCGATGGCACACTACTCGCCCCAGGACAAATTTTTGACAAAACCTGGTCGTTTCAAAACACCGGCCGTTGTACGTGGAAAGAAGGCTACACCATCGGCTGGGTCAGCGGTGATGTCTTAGGCGGTGTTACCCGTCCCTTGCCCGAAGTCGTCGCCCCCAATGGCACGGTCAATGCCACCGTTCGGCTAACGGCACCCTCTCGACCTGGCACGTACGAGGGCGTATGGCGATTGTTTAACAGCAAAGGAGAACCTTTTGGCGATTTCGTCACCGTTTCGATTGTCGTAGCCGGCCCCGGCACACCCGTTGCAACTTTTACACCGAGGCCGTAGACCGGCGGATGTTTTTCACCAGCCACTTTTGTTACCTTCACCCCTGCTAGGCATTCAGTGGCGTATTTCGCACTTTAAAACCAACAAACAATGGGCTGCCCGTTTTTGGAACAGCCCATTCATCTTGCCACACAAAGCACCGATTTATGCCACCACCAGCTGTTCTTTGGCTACCTCATAACCACGCTGCAACGCCTGGAAATTTTGCGGCAACAAGTGCTGATGGCGCGCAGGTAAGTGTCCTCGTAAGGCTTGTTCCACTGCTTCCAGGGTGAGCAATTCAGGCATCGCAGCGACCAATGCACCGACGGTCACCATATTGGTCAACTTCTTATTGCCAATTTCCTCGGCAATTTCATTGGCCGGTACGAGAATCACGCGAATATCTGTCCGCTTGGGTCCCCGGTCTACCATAGATTGATTAACGACCAGCACCCCCCCGGGCAGCATTAGCGGTTCATATTTATCAAAAGAAGGCAGGTTAAGGGCAATCGCAAAGGGCGGACGTTTCACCAGCGGCGAGCCAATTTCTTCATCCGCAATCACAACCGTGCAGTTTGCCGTTCCGCCGCGCATTTCCGGCCCATACGAGGGAATCCAGGTTACTTCTTTGCCCAAATCCATAGCAGCGTAGGCCAAAACCTGCCCGGCGAATAAAACACCCTGTCCACCAAACCCGGCAATGATGATTTCTTTCTGCATAATTTCTACCTCCTAAAATCGCAAATCTCCCACGGCCGAGGACACTTTGAAATCGCCCAGGGGGAAGACCGGAACCATGTTCGTTTCTACCCACTTGAGGGCCTCGACCGGGCTAATTCCCCAGTTGGTAGGACAGGTGGAGAGCAATTCAACCATCGAAAAACCCAATCCGCGCACCTGTGTTTCAAACGCAGTGCGGATGGCCTTCTTGGCTTTGCGAATGTTGGCCGGGTCATGTAATGAACGGCGCACCACATACCCTGCGCCATCCATCTTGGCAATCATCTCCGACATGCGCAAGGGATAGCCTTGGAGTTCCACATCGCGCCCTAAGGGAGAAGAAGTGGTTTTCTGACCAGGCAGTGTGGTAGGCGCCATCTGACCGCCGGTCATGCCATAAATTGCATTGTTGATGAAGATGACGGTGATGTTTTCGCCTCGCCCGGCCGCATGCATAATTTCCGACATGCCAATGGAAGCCAGGTCGCCATCACCCTGATAGGTAAACACGACGCGGTCGGGCAGCACACGCTTGATGCCCGTTGCCATCGCCGGGGCGCGCCCATGTGCGGCTTCGACAAAATCCACATCGAAATAATTGTAAGCAAAGACCGAGCAGCCCACCGGCGCAACGCCGATGGTCTTCTCCTGCACGCCCATCTCGTCCAGCACTTCCGCAATCAGGCGGTGCGCCACCCCGTGCGTGCACCCTGGGCAATAGTGCGTAGAGAAATCAGTAAACGAACGCGGGCGACAATATACTTGATTTTCCGGTTTAACGATTTCGACATCCACCGTAGCCATATTTCACCTCGTCATCTCACAACCGCCAGCATGCGTTCCAGCCAAGCCTTGCGCGGGTCGCTAACAACGCTGAGTGGGGAAGAAACCATGCGCTGAATTTCCGCCAGGATGTCATCGGCAAACGGCACGATGCCGCCCGGACGCCCATAAAACTCCACGGGCACGCGGCCTTTGACCCCCAGCAAGACATCGTTGAGCATCTGACCAGTGTTCATCTCCACCACCAGGAAGCCCTGCACACGCCGGGAGAGCTCATCCAGCGCCGCAAACGGGAAGGGGCTGACAGTGACCGGGCGCAGCAACCCCACCTTGAGACCCATCTGACGGGCTTCGCGCACGGCAGAGAGCGCCACCCGTCCCGAAGTGCCAAAACCAACCACGACAAACTCGGCATCGTCCAGGTAATATTCCTTGTAGCGCACTTCGTTTTGTTCGATTTCAAACCAGCGTTTGAGCAAGCGCAGGTTCGTAATTTCTTCGTCATGCGGCTCGAGGTAAATCGAAGAAAGGATGCGGCGTGGACGTCCAATGGCGCCGGTGACGGCCCAATCCCACTCTTTGCGAACCACCGGGCGCAGTTCCGGTAGTTCAGCGGGTTCCATCATTTGTCCCAGCGAGCCATCGGCCAGAATCATCACGATAGAGCGGTATTTCTCAGCCAGGTCGAAGGAAAGAACAGTCAGGTCAATTGCTTCCTGCACAGTGGAGGGGGCCAGGGCAATCACTTTGTAATCTCCATGCCCGCCACCATACACGGCTTGGAAATAATCTCCTTGCGCCGGAGCAATATTCCCTAAGCCAGGGCCGCCACGCATGACGTTAATCAACACACAGGGCACTTCTGTTCCTGCAATGTAGGAAATGCCTTCCATCATCAGCGAAACACCAGGGCTAGAAGAGGACGACATCACCCGCGCGCCAGTGCAGGCCGCGCCATAGACCATGTTGATGGCAGCCACTTCACTTTCCGCCTGCACAAAAGCGCGTCCCAATTCTGGCAGGCGGCGGGAGAGATGTTCCAAAATTTCTGATTGGGGTGTAATGGGATAGCCAAAGTAGGCCTCTAGCCCGGCACGCACGGCGGCCTCGGCCATGGCTTCATTGCCTTTGATTAATTGTCGAGCCATGTCTCCTCCTATGCTCCCGCCGGAACGGTCTTGAGAACTTCCCTATAAACAGTAATGGCTGCATCCGGACAAACGAGTGCGCAGATTGCGCATCCGGTGCAGCCATCTTTGAAGAGATGGGCGGGATGATAGCCCTTGGGGGTTAGGCGACTCATATCGAGTTCTATCACCCCCTGGGGGCAGGCGCTGATACATAGTTCGCAGCCTTTACAGTATTGGTCAGATACTTCAATCCAACCTTTTGCGGGCATTCGCTACTCCTTTATGAGAAGTTGGACAAAAATTAGCAGATATTCTCTGCTTTTTCATTATGTCGTTTTCGGAAAAAAGTGGGTAGTGCCAAGCGTCATAAACGAATGCGTACAAAAATCCTCGCTTTGTAAGACAAGTGACGTAAAGG
>QEXW01000126.1 GCA_003130845.1 Anaerolineae bacterium | reverse complement strand
CTGCGCGCCGATATTGACACGTAGAGCGGTAAAGAAGTTAAGCAAAGCCAAGCCAGCACCCAACAAGAAAACATATTGAAAACCAAAAGCATTCCACACCAAGCCACCCAAGAGCGCAGCGGAAATTGAGAAAACATGGTCAATCGTCACGGCAGCGGTCAGAGCCGGTTGGATATGCCCCGGTTCACGGGCAATCTTCTTCATGTACGTTGCACGAGCCATACTGACGGAAAAAATCATCTGGTCAATTAGAAAGCAGGCGCACACTACGAGAAAGGCAATGTGAGGTGGAAAAAGAAATTTCGCAAATCCATAGCCAAAACAGACAAACATCAAGATGACCGCATCTGCAGCCAGCACAAAGCGCTCACCGAATTTGTCAATGGCCCAACCAAGCAGGGGTTGAAAGAGAATCCCTATCAACCCGCCGAGCGTGTAAAGCGTTGCCATGATTTGGGTAGGTTGCTCAAAGACCTGCACCAAAACCCAAGGCGCAAACGTGATGAAAATTTGCTTACGCGCACCTGAGATGACGTTCAGAGCATAGTACAGATTATATTCTTTGTGCAGCTGTAGATAACTACGTCCTTCGGTGGTTCGTTCGGGAACCATGCGATAAAGCAAGTAAGCCGAAAGCAAGAAAAAAGCCGCCGCCAGCCCAAACGTGACCGGGAAGGAGAAGCCTAAATAGCGAAAACCGACGAAGACCAGGAAACTGCCCAAGATGGTGGCCGCGTTGCGGATGGAGTTAATCTGTCCCAGGCGGCGACCATCCTGCCCTTTGCGCGCCAATTGCATGCCAATCGTGGAGGCAATCGGCATGAACAAATGGTCACCCATGCTATAGATAAACAACCAAAGCACCATCACCCAGTACGAAGGCGAGGCAAAGCCAATCAGAAAGGCGCCTATGCCAGCCAAGAGCATAGAAAACACGCCCAGGCGATGCGTGCCTAAAAACCACAGAGCAGCCGAAACAAAAACCACCAAAAAGCCGGGCAGTTCACGTGGGAATTCGAGGAACGAACGCTCAAACCCCGTCAAATGAAAGCGTTCATTCAAAAAGTTGTTGAACGTGGAATTAACAATGCTAAGCGCCATGCCCAACATGAGCGCAGCGCTGGCAAACAAGAGCAATTCGCGCGAAGCGTGTTTGATGCGGGTCAGGAAGTTCACAAAGGCACCTTATTTGTAGAAATATTCTCTTATCATAACCGAAAATGACAATATTGCAGTGTAAGCCCCACGACGCAACGAAAACTGTCATGATATTTACTCTTTACCAGGCGTGGAAAGATGGAAAATAGGTATAAACGGTATAAAAAGGATTGTGCCATGCCCATTCACGCCCGCTTAGAACGTACCAAAGTCGCTGAACGCGCCTGGATTTACCATCTCGTTCTCAGTGGAGATATTGAAAAGAGCATGTACGTTGCGCGTATCAAAGAGGGCGGGATGACATTGGTGAACTACGAAATCAGCCATGCTGGAAATGGACGACGTATCCTTGCGGCGCTTTTCTACGTACACACCTTAGGCCATGACCTTGACCAATGGGTTTATTTTGACCTGGAAACAGGAGAACAAATTTCGGAACAGAGCGGCGGACAGCCGGCGATTAAATTACCGACAAAGCGAATTTCGGACGAAAAACGTCAGACCGCAGATAAACTATGGTGGAGTGTAAACCGGTGGGGCAAGCAAGAAAACGCTGGTGATGGGAAACGCGCATCCGACGAACAAGAAAATTTATAAAGAACGATTCGGGACGATTGGCGTTAAACGGTATGACGCTTATCGCTGTCAGAACGCGCTAGAAAACGGTACAATTTGCCTGCAGTTTTGTAGCGTGCCTTCCACTTCCAATCTGTCTCGATGGAGTTCCCATGAAACATCAAATTGAATATCAGCGTTGGCGCGAAACGACATACAAAAAATCTGTTGAACGATTCCCCGAACGCAAACCCACATTTCAGACTTCGTCTGGCATTGAATTGCCGCCTGTCTTCTTGCCGGTGGATGAAGACCCAGATTACATGGAAAAATTGGGCTTCCCCGGCGAGTATCCCTTTACGCGCGGCGTACAACCAACCATGTACCGTGGGCGCTTGTGGACCATGCGCCAATATGCTGGTTTTTCAACCGCCGCCGAATCGAATCGCCGCTATCGCTACTTGCTGGCAAATGGCCAAACCGGCCTTTCGGTGGCGTTTGACCTACCAACGCAAATCGGCTACGATGCGGATGACCCCATGGCGCTGGGCGAAGTGGGAAAAGTAGGGGTTTCCATTTCGTCTATTGAAGACATGGCCACGCTCTTCGACCAGATTCCGCTCGACAAGGTTTCCACTTCGATGACCATCAACGCCCCGGCGGGCGTGTTGCTGGCGATGTATATTGCGGTTGCCAAACAGCAAGGTGTCGAAATGAAGGCCCTGCGCGGCACCATTCAGAATGACATTCTCAAAGAATATGTGGCGCGCGGCACCTACATTTTCCCGCCTGCTCCCTCCATGCGCTTGATTACCGATATTTTCTCGTTCTGCGCGCGCGAAGTGCCAAACTGGAACACCATTTCGATTAGCGGATACCACATCCGTGAGGCCGGTTCCACCGCCGCGCAAGAAGTGGCCTTTACGCTGGCAAACGCCATTGCGTATGTGGAAGCCGCGCTCAAAGCCGGTTTGCAGGTGGATGAATTCGCCGGGCAACTCTCCTTCTTTTTCAACGCCCACAACAACCTGCTGGAGGAAGTTGCCAAATTCCGCGCCGCACGGCGGATGTGGGCCAAAATTATGCGCGAACGCTTCCAGGCGCAAAAGCCATCCAGCTGGCAGTTGCGCTTCCACACCCAAACGGCCGGTTCGACCCTCACCGCCCAGCAGCCGGAAAACAACGTGGTACGCGTCACCATTCAAGCGCTGGCTGCGGTTTTGGGCGGCACGCAATCGCTGCACACCAATTCGATGGACGAAGCCCTGTGGCTGCCAACCGAGAAATCCGTCCGCGTCGCGTTGCGCACGCAACAAATCATCGCCTACGAATCGGGTGTTGCTGATACGATTGACCCGCT
>QEXW01000125.1 GCA_003130845.1 Anaerolineae bacterium | reverse complement strand
CGCCTGCGTTCGGCGGGAAAAACGATGAGTGCATCAGGCGTTCGGCGGGAATTACCGCCTTTCATCAGCAAAAAGATTAATGCGCACCCCCGTATCACTAGGGGGGGTGCGCTGGCCAGCCGCCCAACAAGCGTTTGCAGCCGACCCACTTCGCTTCGCTACGTGGGCGGCTGAAACGCAAGCCGTTGGGCGGCGACAAGAACTTTTTTGAGACCATCAAGATAATGGGAGTTGCTTATGTCCGAATCACAAGAGTCATCTCAAGCAGAAAAACTGTCCAATGAGGCAATTAACAGGCTATGGCAACACGGTATACACGAAGATGAAATCTTCAATAATCGCTTGAATTTCTTCTTGGTTTTAGAATCCGTGCTTTTTGCTGTGGTTGCTATGCTTTTAAGCGCCTCAGCGGGAGGCAACACTCCACAAAAGCAAATAATTATCTTGAGACTTATTGCAATTCTAGGACTTGCCCTTACCGTTGTCTGGACTTATGTCCAAGCACGACAAAAGTATGTTCTCGATAGATTGCAAACCAGGATGAAAAAGTATATTCCTGAATATGCGGAGACATTCCAAGAGCGCGAGAAGATGCGGTGGCCTTTTTCGAATCGCACATTGCTAACTTATGTTATTCCTTCTCTTTTTATCATCATATGGATTGTTCTTCAATTTGTCATTTAGCAAGGTAAAGCCGCCCAACACGCGGCTCAAGCCGACAGCGCCTCCGCTCGCTTCGCTCGCTCCGGCGCTGCGGCTTAGCCGCAGATCGTTGGGCGCTGCAAATTGCAAGCACACTAAAACAACAAGGAGACTGGAATGCAAACGCTCAGGAAATTGCTTTCCCAATGTTCATCAGATGAGTTACGAGGTTTGGCGAAAATACTTGAAGCTCCAGATTCGAATATAAAAACATTAGTTGATGTTTTATTGCAGGATTCACAACATCTTATTACATACATCATGGGTAATGAACCAAGTTATCGGGATGTAGTAAGGCTCGTTGCCGACAAATTAAAAATAACCTACCCAAAATATTTATCAGCCAGGGATATCGAGATACTGATTGCCAAGAAAGTATTAGAAACTGTTTGGGAGAAAATGACACCGGAGCAACGTCAAGAAATGGAACAGGAATTACGCAAGGTTGCCCAGCAATTTGATAAGGGCGGTGAATTGCTGTTAAGTGGAAGTATGTTTAGTGCGTTGACCGCAGCTCAGCTATCCGGTTTTGGTATATATTTACTGGCATCAACATCACTTGGCGCAATTACTACGGCATTAGGTATTGCGTTGCCTTTTGTTGTGTACACGACAATGTCGAGTACAATCGCAATAATAATTGGGCCAGTTGGGTGGATTGGGATGGGGTTATTGACCCTTTGGCATTTGACAGGCCCTAACCATAAACATTTGTTGTCCGCGGTTTTGTATATTTGTATGCTTAGAACAAAATATTCCCCGAGCGAAGATGATATTAATTTACCGCACAGCGATGAAAGAAAAGAACCAACTGAAAATAGTTTTTGTCCAGAATGCAGACTCCCTTTTAAGACCCCCGAACTTGTTCAAGAACATAGAAAACGGTGGGAGCATTAAAATATATCAATGCGTTTTTTCAAATCACACGCGCCCAACACCGCGTGCACCGGACAAGTGCGGGCATTCGCCCACACTTTCAGGGATTCTGGCCCCAACGGCGGATTCGGCGTCTGGTGGTTTTCCCCGCCAAATCCCGCCCTTGCCGGTAACGCCTGCCGTTGGGTGGCTGACATGCAAAACAGCAATGCCATTTGTAAAAGGATACTTTGAATGCCAAAGAAACAATCCGAATCTGTATCTGTTCCCAATTCCGTAGAACCGTTCTATTTGGCGATTGTGAATCTGACAGACTCAGTGTGCAAGCGGCATTTGAACAGCGAATATGCGGACCTTGCTCGCCGTTTAGCAGTAACTCTTGCGAGAAAACGCCCTTCTCCGATTGTTCGGGGAAAACCTGAAATTTGGGCATGTGCAATTATCTATGCTCTTGGCACAGTTAATTTTCTCTTCGACAAATCACAAACTCCCCACATGCGAGCAGATGAGTTATGCGCTGTATTTGGGGTAAGCCAAAGCAGCGCTGCAAACAAAGCGAAATCCATCCGAGATATGCTAAAGATGTACCAACTCGACCCAAACTGGTGTTTGCCAAGCAGAATAGACGATAACCCGATGGTTTGGATATTGCAAGTCAATGGAATGATGGTAGATATTCGTCATATGCCCCGTGAAGTTCAAGTGATTGCTTACGAAAAGGGTTTGATACCATATATTCCAGCAGACCGATAGTCAAAGTTCGCCATTGTCAAAGTCACAGGCTCGTGCAATAATCGTGTCAAGTAGGTCGTGGTTCTGATTTTCAGGCAAGAAGTCTTGCGTTCCGTAAAGCCACCCAACATCGTTTGCAGCGGACAGCGGCTTCGCCGCTTCAGGGTACGCACCGCGAGCCAGCGGAGTTGAGTGTAGGCGAAGGAGTCTCGCCTGCACCGCCGCTGACGCTTGCCGTTGGGTGGCTGATCGGCACATTTTGGAGAAAATTAGTAATGACCACTTGTCTAACTGAACGCGAGAAGGAAATACTGGATTTGATGTCCTTCGGGT
>QEXW01000124.1 GCA_003130845.1 Anaerolineae bacterium | reverse complement strand
GGATGGGGGAAGCGGAGAAGCGGATGGGGCAGCGGATGGGGGAAGCGGAGAAGCGGATGGGGCAGCGGATGGGGGAAGCGGAGAAGCGGATGGAGCAGCGGATGGGGGAAGCGGAGAAGCGGATGGGGCAGCGGATAAGGGAAGCGGAGAAGCGGATGAGGCAGCGGATGGGGGAAGCGGAGAAGCGGATGGTGAAACGGATGATGAAACGGATGATGAAGCGGATGGGGCGGCGGCTGGAAGAGGTGATGTATTAGGGTCGGAGCTGATGGGAGAGGAAATGACAGGTTTGAGAAGAATAATCTCTCCCTTGCCGTCGCTTATTTGAAGTAGTACAGCACTGATGTTGCCATCGTTGGCAGCCATCAGACGACGGCGCGTGGATTCAAGGGAACCAGGATGAGGTTCATCTTTGATTGCTTTTTCCCATCCAGGCGGCAGGGCAGCACAAAATAAGACTTGGTCGCCAGGGTGTAATCTGGTTTGTGCAAAGTACATTCGAGTGGTTTGGCTCAGACCCAGGCCTTTACCAGCCAGCTGGGAATCGTGAAAGTGTTGGGGATCATGCCCAATCGTAAATGCATGTGTTGGACCACATTGAACAAGATATAGCACATCACCGCGTAGAGCAGCCAGAACTAAAGCGCCAATGCTATACTGACCTTTGCCTGTAGTGGAAAGGTTACGTTCGCTAAAGAAGGTGTTTAGGTTTTCGACTGCACTCTTGAGCGCAAAGGTGAGTGAACCAGGGGTCTTGTAGAAATTGGTCGCAACTTGGTTGACGATACGGTTGTAATCGGCGCTAGAATATGGGATGTTGCCAACTATGGTTAGGTATACGATCAACCGGTCTTGCTCACGCCCACGCGCAGGATGTTTGGGCGGGTTGAGAGCCAGTAAGCCAGGCAGTTGTGGCCATTCCTGACCATTGATACGGTACAGGCTAAGTAGGGTCAGGTCAAAGGAACTCATGCGGTGATTATAAACGATTCGCGCTAAGCATTTGTGTAATAAAAGACTTAGCAAAGTCCTTTACGCCAGGCAAAGAACTTTGCTATCGCTTGTGCTTAGGAAGGGTTGCTCGTTTGAGCGCTTTTGAATGCTGGTTTGGTGCCAGACTGATGGGTTGATTTCTTTGTTTCAGGGTGCAAGGGTGAAATCATATTCCGTTATGCCTGTATCAAGCACGATGCTTGGCGCAGACCCATCACGCAGACGTAATTCGCCCGCACTGGTACGAAAGAGGAAACGACGCTCTGAAACCCAGCGCAAATTATCCCAGCCACTAGGGGAATCGTTTAGTTGAGCGGGCGCTTCGCCAGCAGCTTGTGCAAATACGTCGGAGGCCATTTCAGGGTTGTAGAAGGTGACATGCCGCGCATTTGGATTCCAATTCTCAATGTAGATACGGGAAGCGGTCTGTAAACGAAGGTCGGCAGTGCTTAGGTCAATGATGTGAAGCGATTGGGAACCACTATCCGGTCGCACGTAGGCAACGCTCATTCCGTTCGGTGCAAGCCGAGGGAAGCTTTCCCAAACAGGTACGGTTACAAATTCAGCGAGTTGGGCAGGCATGCCGCTAAGGGGAATGTAGTAGTAACGGGTTGGTTGTGAAGGGTTTTCGAGCGCGGTAGAAGCAGGGATGACCGTGTAAAAGCCCTCTTCGTCGTTCCGCCAGACGATTTCAGGGTAGTATGTCCATTCGCTGTATGTAGAAACGGGATCAAAGGTGAATACAACACGGTCTTCACTTCCGTCAGGACGTAGAACTCGTATCTGATTCCCCTGAGAAAGAGCAAAAAATTTTCCCGCCGGTGAAAATGTCCAATTTCCACCACCCCGACCCTGCGGTAGGATGATTTTGGTTTCGGCCGTCTCGGCATTGACTCGCTGTAGGTCGTCAAATGGCATGGGGTAGCCATCGGTCTCCGCATAGAGTGAGAAGAAGATGTCCCGACTGGCCGGTATGAAGTCAAATCGTTGAATGCGGACTTCTAATATGCCAGCTGCACGGAATGTGTCGAGATAAGCACGGGTGATGAGGGGCCGTTCACCGGTGCCATCCGCACGGATGGCGTAGAGTTCGCCATTGCGCAGGAAGACTATCATCTGGCCATCGTCACTGATGCGAGGTTGTTCATCTATGCCAGTTGTGGTAAGGGTGCGCGGAGTTTCTCCTTCACGCCAGAGTAAGATGTTGCCGCCACGCGAGTAGACTATCGTCAAAATGGTAGAGGGTGCAGGGGCCAAAGCAGGGGTGGGAGAAGCCTCTTCCGACGGTGCAGGTACAACAGCCGTGAGGGTGGCTGAAACCATGGTGGAAACGATGTCTGGGGTGGGGATGTCGCTTTCACTCGGCGAGGCCGGGATTGGTAATCCACAAGCCAGTGCCGAGAGCAATAGGGTTAGGGTGGCAAACAGAGCAAAATGCCTGGCCATATAAGCTCCTCCTTTGTTTGTATATAAGTTATGGTTCAGTGTAACAAAGTTGGTAAGTATTCTTCTATCCCCCGTGTGGACTAGCGGAAAAGTATGCGCTTTTCTTGTATAATGCCGTCAATGCGTAAAATTATTCTGATTCTGATTTTTTTCCTTGCCAGCGGACTGGTTTTGTTCAGTTTTGGCGAGCTGGAAAATACTTGGAAGACGCTCCATCGGAGCGACTTCCGTTTCATGGGGCTAGCAATTGTGCTGGTAGTAGCCTGGACGGTCAGTGATGGGTTAGGTTACCAGGCTTTGTTCCGACTGATGGGTGTGCAGGAGAGGTTGTGGCGGCTTATTTTGCTCTCTTCGGCAGCCAATTTTATTAACGTGGTCGCGCCATCGGGTGGTTTCGGGGGTATGGCGGTGTTTATTGATGATGCCGGGCGGCGCAAGTATCCACGCGGGATGGCGGCAGCAGCGGCGGCTTTACATCTTTTTCTCGATTATGGGGCTTTTATGGTGGTGTTGGGGATGGGGTGGGTGGTTCTTATCCGCCGGAATGATTTGGATGCCGGGGAGATGAGTGCTTCGTTTTTGATGTTGGGGTTGTTTCTGGCTCTGGGAGTTTTTATTTATATCGGTTCCCATTCCGGTGAGCAATTGGGAAGGATTTTGGCTTGGTTGGCGCGTCAGATTAATCGCTTGTTATGGCCTCTCGTGCGGCGCGATTATCTGAGCGAAGAGACTGCTCGTGTGTTCAGCCGGGAAGTGGCCGAGGGCTTGGCAATCCTGCGGGTTCAGCGCCGAGGGGTGTTGCTTCCGCTGGTGTTTGCGCTTTCTAGTAAAGCGTTGCAAACGCTGATTTTGCTGTTGACCTTTCTGGCATTCGATGTGGCATATTCAGCCGGAACCATTGTGGCCGGGTTTGCCACTTATTATCTTTTCTTGATTATTTCACCCACTCCTTCTGGGATTGGGGTGGTGGAAACGCTTTTGCCGCTGGCTTTGCGTTCGCTGAATGTTCCATGGGAACAGTCAGTGGTCGTCACGCTTACGTATCGTGGGTTGACCTTTTGGTTGCCTTTGCTGGCAGGGGGGGTATCTTTTCGGGTTTTGCAGCAAAAATGATGTTTTTCTCCCGGTCAGGCAATTGTTGCAGGGTGCGTGAAGCGGCTTGGGGGCGCTGTTTATTGGAAGCTATTTATTGGAAGGTTATCTCTTCTATACGCCAACTCTCTTCTCCCAGTAAGTTTTTTAGGCGGGTTAATAGTTCTGGGGTAATGCGAGTGGTGTCGTTGGGGAAGTCTATGAGATGTCCTTTGCCGCTTTCAAAAATTTGAAACTGAAAACGGTCTTTGCCCGGTTTCGACATGAGGATGAAGTAGACGTTTTTGAGCCGTCGTCGGTCGCGCTCTGGGTCGCCCGAGGGGCGCAGGGTGATGGTTATCATGCGCGGAGGTTGGCCGTCTTCTTGTTTTTCGGTCAGGATTTGAGGCGGTACGATGGGAGGTAAGGGCGAAAAAGCCGCCGGGGAGGGGACCAGTTGTGGGTTGAAGGTTGTTAGGGTTGGCGTAGGAAGCGGGTTGCGGTCAGCCTTGGCAGGGGGTTCTTCAGCCTCCACGATTGGAGTAAGCCGCTCTAGCTCTAGCATGTCATCCAGCGGAGTGGAAGGGGGTGGCGGCGGGGTGAATTCGTTGAACAAGGCGGTAGGCGCTGGTTCGCTGAGATGCCAGTCGTCAGGAAAATCTGGTTCAGGTGGCAGGTCGTCGAACGGTTCTTCGGCCGCTGTAGTGATGTAGACTTGTGCCGCTTCGGTGATTTTGGTTGGGGAATAGGCAACAGGTGCTGCGGAGGGTGCAGCGATGGGGGCTGGGCGAGGCTGCTGAGGAATCGGGACGGTTGGGGTTGGTTCCGGCTGTGGGACGGTAAGGGCCAGAGCGGGGTGGGAAGGTGTTTGTTGGATGCGCGCTTCACTGCCCGGTAGTGATTCTCCTTCGATGTAGTTAAAGCTAGTGGCGATTTCATCTACGAGTACTTTGGGAGGGGTGGTGGCTGCGTCTACTTTGCCTTTGACAAAGATGACCTGGCCTTCCTCACAGACTGAACGGTATTTTTCCCAGGTTTTTGGGAAAATGACCAGTTCGATGTTGCCGGTCAGGTCTTCGAGGGTGACGAAGCCCATCATTTTGTCTGTTTTCGTTTTGTAGGGACGCGCGGAGACGACCAGGCCGGCCACGCGCACCATTTGCCCAGTGGAGAGGTCGTTGAGGGCTAGGGCGTTGGTGATGGCGGCTTGGGTGAGGGCGGCTTCGTGTTGTTTGAGTGGATGGTCGGAGAGATAGACGCCGATGAGTTCACGTTCCCAGGCTAGGGCTTCTTTTTTGTTGGTTTTGGTAGCAGGAAGTGTGATGTTGTGCACTTGCACCCCACTCAGGCCGCCAAATAGTGACATTTGCCCGCTTTCAGCAGCTTTGAAGTGGCTGGCGCTGGCTGCGATGATTTGTTCAAGGCTCTCTAGCACGGCAGCGCGTTCGCCAAAGGCGTCGAAGGCACCTGCTTTGATGAGGCATTCCAGCGCACGTTTTCCAACCGCTTTGAGGTCGACACGTTGGGCAAAGTCGTTTAGGTTGCGGAAGGGGACTTCGCGACCGTTTTCGTGACGGCCTCGTAAAATTAGTTCGACGGGGCCAAGACCAACGTTTTTGATGGCACTTAATCCAAAGCGGATGGCGGTTTTTCCGCCGGGCAGGTCTTCGATGGTGAAGTCTGGCCCGGAGTGATTGATGCTGGGCGGCAGGACTTCGATGCCCATAGAGCGCGCTTCGGCGATGTAGAGGGAGATTTTGGCGCTGTCGTCTTTGAAGACGGACATGAGCGCGCTCATGTATTCGGCGGGGTAGTGGGCTTTTAGGTAGGCTGTTTGGACTGAAACCAAGCCGTAGTCGGCGGCATGGCTTTTGTTGAAGCCATATCGGGCAAATTGTTCCCAATCTTCGAAGATGGCGGTGGCGGTTTCGCGGTCCATAATGCCGCGCTCTACCGCGCCTTTGATGAATTTTTCTTTGTTTTTGGCGATTTTATCGGCCATTTTTTTGGAAATGGCCTTGCGCAGGTCGTCGGATTCGGAGCGCGTGAAGCCGCCAATCTCGACTGCGGCGCGCATGATTTGTTCTTGATAAACCGGGATGCCGTAGGTATCGCGGAAAATCGGTTCTAGGGCGGGGTGGCGGTATTCGATGGGTTCTTCCCCATGCATGCGGCGAATGTAGCTAGGGATGAAGTCCATTGGGCCAGGGCGGTAGAGGGCGACCATGGCGATGATGTTGTCTAGGTTGCGGGGTTTCATTTCAATCACCCAGCGTGTCATCCCGGCGCCTTCAAGTTGAAAGACGCCGGCTGTTTTGCCTTCGCCGAGTAGTTGAAAGGTGGTTGGGTCGTCGAGTGGGATGTTGTTTAGGTCGTATTCTTTGCCATGTCGTTGTTTGATGAGCTCGCAGGCTCGCGCCATGACGGTGAGGGTAGAAAGGCCCAGAAAGTCTACTTTTAGCATGCCCAAGCTTTCGAGAATGCCCATTTCAAATTGGGTGACGGTTTTGATGGGCGATTCTTCTGAACCGGAGGTCGGTCGGTGGATGGGCAGGTATTCGGTGATGGGTTTATCTGAGATGACCAAGCCCGCTGCATGTGTGCCGGCGTTGCGGACGGTGCCTTCCATGTGGATGGCGATATCTACGAGTTTTTTGACTTTGGGGTCAGAGTCGTACAGACTTTTGAGTTCCGGTACTTCTTCTAGCGCTTGGGTGAGCGTGACCGGTTTGCCGGGAATTTGCGGGACGAGTTTGGCGACTTTGTCTACTTCGGGGATGGGCATTTCTAGCACGCGGCCTACGTCTCGTAGGGCGCCGCGCGCAGCCATCGTGCCAAAGGTGATGATTTGTGCTACGCGGTCGTCGCCGTATTTTTGGGCCGCATAGACCAGCATTTCGGCGCGACGGTCATCGCGAAAATCAAGGTCTATATCGGGCATGGAGATGCGCCCGGGGTTGAGGAACCGCTCAAAGAGCAACTGGTGTTCGATGGGGTCTACCAAGGTGATGAAAAGCGAATAAGCGACGAGTGAACCGGCACCCGAGCCGCGCGTGTTGTACCAGATGCCGTTTTCGCGGGCATGGCGGCAGAGGTCCCATACGATGAGGAAGTAGGAGTCGAAGCCCATGGAGTGGATGACATCGAGTTCGAAGTTGAGCCGTTCTTGAATGACCGGGTCGTTTTTGCGTGCGCCGTAACGTTTTTCCAGTCCTTCTGCGCACAAATGCCGCAGATAGGTTTGGGCGGTGAAGCCTTCTGGCACAGGGAATTCGGGGATGTGGTAGCCTTTGAAGCTCAGGTCTACATTGCAGCGCTCGGCAATCAGCAGGGTGTTCGAGAGTGCTTCGGGGATTTCGGCAAAGAGACTGCTCATTTCCTGGGGTGAACGCAGGTAGAAGGTCTGACTTTCGTAGCGCATGCGTTCGGGGTCGTTGAGTGATTTGCCGGTTTGAATGGCGAGCAGTACGTCTTGGTAGGCGGCATCTTCGAGGTTGATGTAATGGACGTCGTTGGTGGCAACGAATTTGGCCGAGTAGCGCGCGCCGAGTTCGACCAGTTTTCGGTTGAGGTCCACCATTTCCTTGATTTTGTGTTGCTGTAATTCGATGAAGAAGCGGTCGGGACCAAAGACGTCGTAGTACCAGTTCATGCGCCGCACGGCTTCGTCGGGTCGTTCTTCCAGCAGATGGCGCGGGATTTCGGCGGACATGCAGCCAGAGGTGCAAATCAGCCCTTCGGCATGTTCGGCCAGCAGTTCATGGTCAATACGGGGATAGTAGTAAAAGCCCTCCATTTGGGCTTTGGAGACGAGTTTGAGCAGGTTTCGGTAGCCGATTTCGTTTTCGGCCAGCAGGAGCAGGTGGGTGGATTTTTTATCCAGTTTGGGGTCGCGGTCGTGCATGCGGCGGGCGGCCATGTAGGTTTCCACCCCAATAATCGGTTTGATGCCCGCATCCCTGGCGGCGTTATAGAACTCGACCACGCCGAACATGGTGCCGTGGTCGGTAATTGCCAGGGCGGGCATTTCGAGTTCTTTGGCGCGTTTGACCAGCTTCTTGATGTTCGAGAAGCCGTCGAGCAGGGAGTAGACGGTATGGGTGTGGAGATGGACGAAAGACATTACGATTTCAGATTTTGGATTTCAAATTTTCGATTGGAGTGCGGGTTGGAGGAGCGATTATAGCACCGCAATCCGCTGGATGACCTGACGGTTGGCTTAAAGTTTTTGGAACGGGTGTTCGTTTTAAGGTTGGGTGGAAAATTTTGTGACCAGGATGATAATCCGATGTAAGCCTGCCAGCGGGTGGGGTGGGGTAAAATTCTATTAATCGCCGTCGGATATGCCCCGTACCCTTTCTACGCTGATTGCTACGCTGGGCAGCAAAGCCCAAATTATCACCCTGGCGCTCGGTTGCCTGGCGCAACAGGATGACCTGCCTGAGCGCGTGTTGGTCGTTCATACCCGCGCCGCGCGGCCTGAAACGGCGCAAGCCTTGCAACGATTGCGCGAAGATATACCCCAAACCTTTCCTAGCACGTTTTTAGAATCGCTTGAACTGCGCCGCAACGGGGCTCCGTTGCCGGATGTGACCACGCCGGAGGAAGTGTCTGCGGCTTTCGAGTCGCTCTACGCCGCAACCCGCGCCTGCAAACTACGCGGTGAGCGGGTTCACTTGCTCATCTCGGGCGGGCGGCGCACGCTGACGGTGTTCGGGATGGCGGTGGCGCAAATGCTGTTCGATGATGAAGACCGCTTGTGGCACTTGGCTTCGCATCCGGCGTTGGAGGCTTCGGGGCGGCTTCATGCTGAAGGGGAAGAGTGGGCGCGGCTGATTCCGATTCCCGTCATCGCCTGGGGGCGGCTCTCGCCGGTATTCGACTCGCTGCGCGACGTGACCGACCCCTTCGAGGCGGCCCGGCAGCTGGAGCGTTTGCGCCTGCGCGAGCAGTGGGACGCGGCGCGTATTTTCCTGCTGACCAAAGTCAGCCCCGCCGAGCGCGACGCGCTGGACCTGCTGGCGCGCGATGGGTTGAGCCAGGCCGAAATTGCGGAATGGCTTTCGCTCTCGCCGCGCACGGTGGAGGGTCACCTGCGTTCGGTGTATCGCAAGGCCGCCGACCATTGGGATTTGCCGGACGTAAACCAGGCGCAACTGGTACGTCTGCTGGCGCCGTTTTATCACTGGAGCAGGTGAGGTTGATGATTTGAGATTGATGATTTGAGATTGATGATTTGAGATTGATGATTGATGATTGATGATTGGAATGTACAATCCCCAATCTGCAATCTGCAATCTACAATTAAAGATACGGGTTTTCCCGCATGACAGGCGGTGCAAGGTTGGCTAGAATTCCATCATCCCTCCAAAGGGGAAAAGGGGGATTGTGGGATTGTGGGATTTTAGGATTTTAGGATTTTAGGATTTTAGGATTTTAGGATTTTAGGATT
>QEXW01000123.1 GCA_003130845.1 Anaerolineae bacterium | reverse complement strand
TCCCCATCCGCTGCCTCATCCGCTGCCCCTATCCGCTTATCCGCTTCCCCATCCGCTTATCCGTTTCCTCATCCGCTGCCTCATCCGCTGCCCCTATCCGCTTATCCGCTTCCCCATCCGCTGCCCCTATCCGCTTATCCGCTTCCCCATCCGCTTATCCGTTTCCTCATCCGCTGCCTCATCCGCTGCCCATCCGCTTATCCGCTTCCCCATCCGCTGCCTCATCCGCTGCTCAAAATTGTGGCATAATCGGGTCAACCTTGTCTGCTTACCTGGCTTCTGGAGGCCGCCATGACCTTTCAACTTATCCGCTACTCCCAGCAAGACCCGCGCTGGAAGAACGACCGGCTTGGCCTGAGCAACACATCCACCATTGGAGAATTTGGCTGCGCCCTGACCAGCGTTGCCATCTATTTGAGCGGCTTTGGCTACCCTGAAACCCCGCAAAGCCTGAATGAAAAACTCAAGCAATGTGGCGGATTCATTAGCGATGCTATTGTTTGGTCAGCAGTCAGCCTGCTGTATCCCAAAATACGCTTCAAGAACATCACGCTTTGCCGTGATACGGATGCCCCTATCGAAGCGATTGGCGACTCGGTGCGCTTCGGACAGCCAGTTCTGCTAGAAGTAGATAGTTCCCCGCGCCCGGGTTTACAAACCCATTGGGTATTGGCCTACCAGAAAGTGGGCAAAGACTTTCTCATCCTAGACCCATGGCCTTTCCCCACGGAAGACGGCAAAGACATCTCTCTGATGAGCCGTTACAGTCATGGCAACGAACTCAAACGCGCCATCACCGCTGTCGTATGGTATGAATGTTTGGAATCTGGCGCCGGGACAGAAACTCCCCCCGCCAGCGCCCCTGCGGATAGTGGCTTCCACGTTCGCATCAGTCCGCAGGCTGTCTCCGGCCTGCGCATCCGCTCTGCGCCTGGCACCAATTCCAGCACCCTCGCCATCGAATATCCGCCGACTTTACTGCGGGTTATCGAAGCCGAAGCCACCGCCCGCCCCAAAATAGGTGTTTTCGACCAGTGGCTGCGTGTCCGTACCCCGCAGGGCATAGAAGGCTACTGCGCCGCCTGGTTTGTGGAGACTGCGCCAGTCGTTTCCCCGACCCCGGTTACGCCCCCCGCGCCCGAACCGGAAACCCCGCCTGCACCGGAACCGACTCCGCCGCAGCCGGCTCCTGTTATCATCAACCGCGTCCGCCCTTCGGTGGCCGACAGCCTGGAGAACGTTCCCAACCCCGCTCCCGCCGACCGCCGGCTGAACGCCCCTGCCAACGCCCCTCTCACCACCCGTCTGGTAGCCGATATATGGAATCGCTACGGTGGCTTGCTGCAACCCCTCTCAGAACGGCTCGGAATCGAACCGGGCGTTGCCGTCACCGTTCTGGCCATCGAATCGGGAGGCCAAGCCTTCGGCCCAGATAGACGTCTTCTGATTCGCTTTGAAAACCACCTATTCTTCGATTTTTTGGGCAAAAACAACCCAGCGCGCTTCAGCCAACACTTCACTTTTGACTCTGCCCGTCGTTGGGAAGGTCATCGCTTTCGCGCCAACCCCTCCGGTGCATGGATAGATTTCCACGGCAACCAAGCGCGCGAATGGGAAGTCTTCCAATTTGCTTGCAGCCTGGACGATACCGCCGCCAAACGCGCCATCAGCATGGGCGCGCCGCAAATCATGGGCTTCAACTTCCAGGTCATAGGTTACGCCTCCGTACAAGACATGTTCAACGCCTTCTCGCGCAGCGAACGCGACCAAGTGATTGGCTTCTTCGACTTCGTCAACAACATCCTACCGGGTGGTGGGGCGCTCCATCATCTGCGCCGCCGCGACTTCCTGGCCTTCGCCACCATATACAATGGCGCTGGTCAGGCTGCACACTATGCCAGTCTGATGAAAACCGGCTACGATGCCTTCAACCAACTCTACAGCGCCTTACCGCCAACTGCACCGCCCATCCCTGAACAACCCTCCCCCCAACCTGAGCCACCTGCTCCCACCCAACCAACCCCCACGCCGGAGCCATCCTCTCCGCCTGCCCCTCAACCTGCACCCTCTACCCCTCCAGAGCAAGACGACAAACCAAAAATCTACGTCACCGTCTCGCGCATCCTGGCACCAGGGGGTATCCGACTGCGCAAAATACCCAGCCTAGCGGGCGCTCTCGTCTCCGTTGAGCCGCCAGGTGCCAGTTTACGGTTGGTCAAACCTGAAGAACGCACCAAAATTGGTAAACCAAACGAATGGCTCCAGGTGCGCAACCGCAAAAACCAAGAAGGCTTTGTCTCTGCGCGCCTGGTCGAATTGGATACAACCAAATCTCAACTCCCGACCGCCGTCTCCTTCTCCGTGACCGATTTGACTGAACCTGAACCCTATCGCGTTTACGTGGCCGGATTGGCCGGGCGGGGCGGATTACGCTTGCGCAAAGAACCCACCGAAATCAGCGCCGTCATCCGCACCCTGCTCGTCGGCACCCCGCTGGAAATACTAGAAGACCCCGTGCTAGCCCAGCTCAAAGTTGGACGCTTCAACGAATGGATAAAAGTGCGCGAACCATTGGGCGCCGAAGGCTTCGTTGCAGCCTGGTTTTTGGAAGAATAAATCTATCATCTCGAAACTTGGTTCTTATCTGGCAGCCCAACCCTCTGCCAGATATTTTTAAGCAACAATTGCCAACGCAACGCGCGCCAAGAAGAAATACACCCTCGCACAACCGCCCCTGAAATTGGCTCTGGACTGAACAAAGACCGCAAATACAAATCCGTCAACACAACCAGTGTTTGTCGGTCATGCACATAAGGAACCAACGCCTGGCAAAATTCACCAGCCGTTGTAGAGGGCGTGGGCTTAATCCACTGCCTTGCTACCTGATATAAATGTTGAAACATCCAGTGCAGAGCGAGGGTGGGTGATACATGCTTCAAAACCCAATCTTCTAGCACCAACAACACCATTAGAACCAAAAAGACCCCGGCGAACACCAAAATGACCCCACGTGCTAAGGGAGGAACCACCCTAAAAAACTGCTCAAGCCTCTCCCACACAGTTGGCCGAACAAGAGGCACAGAACCGGTATCGCTCCCATGCTCAGGAGCTGGCAGCCACTCCAAGCGTTCCTGATTAGCCGTTGGCTCAAACTCCACCCAGCCAATCCCGACAAAATACACCTCCACCCATGAGTGCGCATCTGCCTGGCGGACAACATATTCCCCTGTCTGAACATCATACACCCCGCTAGCGAAGCCGGTCACCAGGCGTGCCGGTATCCCTGCTGCCCGTGCCAGAACAACCATGGCTGTCGCAAAATAATCGCAATAGCCGCGCCGCAACTCAAACAAAAAATAATCCGCCACTTCTGAATTGGCTGGTGGAGCAGGCACCTCGAGCGTATACTCAAAATTGGTGCGCAGATACGTTTCAATCGCGAGTGCTTGGTCAAACGGCGTCGGCGCTGTAGCCGTCAAATGGCGGGCCAGCCTAAATACGCGCTCTGGAACATGGTCGGGCAGAGATAAACAACACGCGCGTATTTCATCGGGGTAATTTCGGCCAGCGGCGCGCAGTTCCTCCACGCTAGGCGTAGGGAGATACGATTCAACCCGATAGCTTTTCGCATTGTGTTCAACCCCCAGCAAATCACCGCCATTCAAGGGTAATGCACTTGCCTCCCAGGCGGGTTTGGGCATCCTGCGCCAGAATGCCCCAACCGGCACATCTACTCGATACAGCACGCCGCTCCAATGCAGTAAAAGGTCGTTATCATCCAGGAGCATAAACACCTGTTCCAGTCGCCGATACCCGTTGGGCAAAGTTGAGAAGAACGTTTCCCCAGGAGATACCTCTTTCCGAGTCACCTGGCTGCTGTACCAACCATACCCGTTATACTGATCTAAAGTTTGGCTACGCCAGTGATAATTAGGCGCATTAACCGCAAGGCTATCATACGGCATCGCACGACTTTCACCTGTACGCACCCTAAAGACCACCTGCTGCGAAAAACTAGGGCTGGCGCCAATCAGGTGGCTGCGTGGCAAAGAAACGCGACCATAAAAAATACTTGGTTCATCCTGTGGCGCTTGCTGCAAGCCGAGCACCTCTGGCGCTGCACTGTCTTGCGGCTTCGTGCGCAGATTCTCAAGAAACTCGCGCACCTGCACAAGCGGTCCGACCCAGGTCAGCATGGCTAGTATGACCAGTAACAACCCCAACCATCCCAACGTATTCGAAACAACAATCTCTGCATAATCAACATGGCGTTCATTCCAGCCTTCTAACTGAGCAAAAAAATGCCCCAGCCCCATCAGCGCCAGCAGAATGACCACGAACAGCCAAAACGAATCGATTTCCATTTGCGTGTAATTCGTCACCGCCGCCAACACCACCAGCCCAGGCGCGAGCGCTCTGAGAGCCTGCCCGCGGCGCAACCACCAACCTGCCCAAGCGCAGACCAACCAGACCGCTAGACTCCAGGCCAATACCCGTGCCACCACATCCTCCATAACAACGTTGCGCGCTAAGCTAGTCATCCATAGCATCAAGCGTGCCCACAGACCTGCCGATTGCTCCGCAATTGCCTGCAGAAACTCTATCATCTCAGCCGGGTTGGGTGGCGGACCTCCCTGCCAATAAGCCAGCACCCCAAATCCATAAGACAAGATAGAAACCACCAGCCCGAGCAAAGGACCGCCTAAACGAGCTGTTTCAACCCACAAAAGAACACCGCCAAGCGACACCAACCCGATGGCCGCCAAGCCACCGTTCATACGCCGGTCTCCCAGCCCCCAACCAAACAGTGCAGCCAGCAACCCCACCGGCAAAAAGGCGCTTATAGCAGCCCCGCGCACCGCTGTACCCAGGCCATTCACCAAACACACAACCGACGTACCCAGCACGGAGAGCATCAACCAATCACGCGGTGGAAAACGATGTAACAGATTTGCCCTCATGTCAACCTGCGCCAATCCACAGAATCCGGGCGCTGAATAACCCGTACCTTGCCGGTCACTTTCGATTGCTGGAATTGCCAGTGCCCGGCCTGACCAGGACGTGCTTCGGGACGATTGAGCACTTCGCGCGTAATCACGTGACAAACAATCCCCATCCCTTGCAGTTGCTCTGAAATCACTTGTGAATTCCCATGCCCGCCAAACGAATCGGCTGCAAGCAACAACACGGTTGGAACTAGGCCACGTCGCAGAAACAACGTGAGCGGTTCAATCCATTCCATGCTGGTCGAAGCCGTAATCATCACCAAACTCGCATGCTTCCCAAGCGTTTTTTCACTCCGCTGGAGAAACTCTCCTAACGGCAGGTCTCCTGGCTGTGCTAGCGCTAAAGCCCGCCGCATGCTCCAGCCTTGTTGTGCGTTCCCGCGTGGAATCAGCCATTCTGGTGACTTGCCGTTGATGACTAGCCCAACCGCCCGGTTTTCGCGTAAGCCTCGCTCAGCGAGCGATGCAGCCAAAATGACGCCATGCTCAACCGTCGAGTCCCAATCGTTGCCAATCTGTACGCGTTCGTCAAGGTCAAGCAAAATCCACCACGTTCCAGAGGGACTACCCTCCAATTGATGAATATACAGTTTATTGCGCCGAGCGCTGGTTGGCCAATGAATGCGGCGCAGTGGGTCCCCAGGCTGATATTCGCGTACCCCTGCCGAACGGATATTTTCCTCCCATGTGCGTCCAAGCGGGCGGCCGTCGCCTGTGTATCCACTGGGGGTTACTTCTATGGTTGGCAACGGCACAACGGGTGGCAAAACGAGCAAAGCACGGCTGGCCGGATCCTCTAAGGTCACGGTGTACATCCCCAGCGGGTCGCCAAATCGCAACGTTGTGCCACCCAACAGATATAAACCGCGTCGTGAACAATACCCCTCCCTCAGCAGCGTTACCTCCCCTTCGCCGCCAACGGCAGTTGCCAGTGAAGCGGAATAGCCGGGCAGGGTTGAATGATCCTCTACTTCGACCCAAGTGACCGGCAAAATACAATTGTTCACCAGTGTAAATCGCTCTTCCAAGCGATCACCGACTTGCGCCCAACCATAGCGCATTTCCCGTACCAAACGCAGCGAACGCGCCAGCACACGCGCCCATAGCCAGCCGATGAACCATACCCCGCCTAAGCCTATAATCAAAATTTTCCAAACACGTGAGGGGTCAAACACCTGGAATCCAACTGCCAATAACAACAGAAGCACCAAGAGCGGGTGATGGAAATGCATACGGGCAGGCATAAACTTATTCTTCTTTGTGTGTCTGGTCTAAAAACATGGCTAAAACTTGCTTTTCCGTATACAGCGCGTACATCATCGCAATCACCCAAAAACGAACAACTTGGCCTTCCTTGCACCGCAAATCTACGGGATTCCCAGCGCGTCTATGATTATATGCCGGTTTTTATAACAACGTTTTTGCAATTCTTTTCTCGCAATATTTTAAGATTAATCACCCGTTCGTCCCCTTGAATTACGTTTCAGACTATGCTAGAATGTCGTCACCCAATAGATAGGGGGTCTATGAACCCCATACGCCATATATGGCGGCAACAAATGTTCTATTTTGGAGTATTTATGCGTTGCCCCTACTGTCAAAGCGACAACTCGCGCGTCGTAGATACCACCCATGATAGTCACGGTGGCATTCGGCGGCGGCGAGAATGCCAGAAATGCGGCCAGCGTTTCAGTTCCTATGAGCGTCCCATCCTGTCCACTCCGCTCATTGTCAAACAAGATGGCACGCGCGAAGAATTCGACCGTGAAAAACTAGCGCGAGGCATTCGCATCTCGTGTGCTAAGCGCCCGGTCTCAGCAGCAGATATTGAACGCCTGGTCGGACAGGTTGAAGCAGAACTGCAAAAAATGGGCAAAGCGGAAGTTTCCTCTCGCGTGGTTGGCGATATGGTCATCAATGGTCTGAAAAATCTCGATCAGATTGCCTACATCCGTTATGCCATTGTCTATTTGCGGCTCGATGATTTGCGCGCTTTGCGCAATGAAATTGACCGTTTGCTCGAAAGCTAGCCCCTACACGTTTTCCCTCCCAAATTCCATACAGGAGTATTGCTATGGTAGCCCACACCGTATCCAAACCTACGGGCCTCTTGCCCACCCCTCCGCTCCCAGCAGATTTGCCTACAGTGGAATTAACCGAAAATGCCCGCCAGGTCTTGATTCGCCGCTATGTCCGGCGCGGCGATGATGGTAAACCGGTCGAGACAGTGGAAGAAATGTTCTGGCGCGTTGCTTGGCATGTTGCCAAAGTCGAAAGCACCTGGGGCGGCAATGTCGAACAGCGCGCGCGTGAGTTTTACGTCTTACTGACCAGCAAGAAATTCTTCCCCAATTCCCCCACCTTCACCGGCGCAGGCACGCCATTAGGACAGCTGGCAGCGTGCTTCGTTTTACCCATTTCAGACGACATGGGTCGTGATGAAGCCGGCATTTTCCAATCGTTACGCAATGCAGCCCTCATCCAACAAACCGGTGGCGGAAATGGCTTCTCGTTTTCACGTTTGCGCCCCAAAGGGGGGTTAGTCAAATCTTCTGCGGGGCAAGCCACCGGGCCGGTTGGTTTTTTGCGGGTATACGACCATGCCTTTGGAGAAATTGCCCAAGGCGGAACGCGGCGCGGCGCCAACATGGGTGTTTTGCGGGTAGACCATCCTGATATTGAAGAATTTATCACCTGTAAGACCGACGAAAACGCCATCACCAACTTCAATATCTCAGTGGGCATTACCGACGCTTTCATGCAGGCTGTTAAAGAAGATGCCGATTGGGATTTGGTCTTCCCCGATATTGCAGCACCGGAATACCGCAAATTTCATGGCACCTTAGAACAAGCCCGCGCACAAGGTATCCCCATTCGCAAATACAAAACCGTGCGCGCACGCGAGCTGTTCGACAAAATTGTGCGCCAGGCACATCATAACGGCGAACCCGGCGTCCTGTTCTTGGATGCGGCCAATCGTTCCAACCCGGTACCACACTTGTACCAACTCGAAGCCACCAACCCCTGCGGAGAACAGTGGCTGGGACCCTTCGAGAATTGCTGTCTTGGCTCGGTCAACTTGGCCCAACACTTTGGGCCAGATGGCACGGTGGATTGGGAAACCTTGCGCCAGAGCGTGGTGCTTTCCACCCGCTTCTTGGATGACGTAGTGGAAGCGAACGCTTACGTCCCGGCCGTACCGCAACTCAAGGAAGCCGCGCATCGTGCACGGCGCATTGGGCTGGGCATTATGGGGCTGGCCGACTTGATGTATCACGTTGGAGTGCGCTATGGCTCACAAGCCGGGCAAGAATTTGCCGGACAGGTGATGGAATTTGTGCGCTACCACGCCATGTTGACTTCCATTGAAATGGCACAAGAACGAGGCGCATTCCCGGCCATCAGCGGCTCCATTTACGACCCCCAGAATTTACGTTGGTCACCGCCCCAGC
Organism: Anaerolineae bacterium; assembly: GCA_003130845.1. Taxonomy (GTDB): domain Bacteria; phylum Chloroflexota; class Anaerolineae; order Anaerolineales; family Villigracilaceae; genus UBA5195. The sequence continues at coordinate 24,066 of QEXW01000123.1, read as the reverse complement.
CACTTTCTCCCTACCAGCACAATTGGGGCCGCCCGGCTCTCAACTGGAATGTGATTGTGGACGGCATCCGGCAGTATGGCATCCGCAATGCTGCCCAAACCACCGTTGCCCCCACCGGCACCATTGCCACCGTTGCCGGCTGTGAAGGCTACGGCTGCGAACCAGTGTTTGCGCTGGCCTACATCCGTCACGTTAACGACAACGGCAAAGACCTGAAACTGACCTACGGCTCACCTTTATTTGAGAAAGCCTTGACCGAAGCCGGTATGGAACCGGAAAAACGCCAGGAGATTTTTGAACAAGTGATGCAATCTGGCACATGCCAAAACATTCCGGCTGTGCCGGCGAACATTCGCCAGGTGTTTGTCACCGCCGGCGATGTCACGGCGGAAGAACATGTTCGCATGCAGGCCGCACTCCAAGCCTTTGTGGATAACAGCATCTCCAAAACCGTCAACTTCCCGGAAGGCGCCACCGAACAAGATGTTGCTACAGCCTACATGCTGGCCTGGGAATTAGGTGCCAAGGGCATCACGGTGTATGTGACCGGCTCGCGCGATAAAGTCGTGCTAGAAACACATGCCACCGCGCAAAAGAAAGAAGCCCCGGCTGAGCAAAACCTCTTGCCCGTTGCTCCCGAACAAAAAGTTATCTGGCACGAAACCAAAAAACCGCGCCCGCGCCTGCTGAAAGGCTTCACCTACAACGTTGAAACACCCCTGGGCAAAGCCTTTGTCACGATTAATGAAAACGGCGGCAACCAGCCCTTCGAAGTCTTCATCAACACCTCCAAAGCCGGCTCTGATACGGCTGCTGTCTCAGAAGCGATTGGTCGCCTGATTTCCTACATCCTGCGCTTGGCTTCACCCATTGCCCCGTTAGACCGTCTGCGCGAAGTGGTGACGCAGCTGACCGGCATTGGTGGTGGACGCTCACTGGGTTTTGGTCCACACCGTGTGCGTTCCTTGCCTGATGGCGTTGGACAGGTGCTTGATGAATACCTGCGCTACCGCGAAGAAGAGCATGAAGCACGCCCCACAGCAACCCTGCCGAGTGGCAAACTGCAACCCGTCAGTGCGCCTCACGCCGGTGGAAATGGCCATCACCAAGTACCCACTACGCAACCGATGATGAAAATCGGCGACCTTTGCCCAGAATGTGGCGAAGCGGCAGTGGTGAACGAAGAAGGCTGCCGCAAATGCTATGCTTGCGGCTATAGCGAATGTTAGCAGGCGCCTGGCACACAAAACAACACGCCCTTGTGGAGCACCCCTCTGCAAGGGCGTGTTAATCTGACGCCACAATGTGTTCCAAATGCTTCATCAAAAAAGTATCACCCTTGATACAAAAACGAAAATTTCTGATGAAAAGGCCTGTGCTTTTTTCGGTATAATTTCTTTTATGATTGTTGAATTATCGTTAAATCTCAACCGAAAACTATAGCAAAAATCGTCCGATACGGTTATAAGCAGAACGAGGTGCCTTATGACAATGGTCATCTTGCAAACCCGTGATAGTGCCGAACTGCCCGAAAAGCGAAAGATGATTTTGGAAACGCTTGGTTGGCAAGTGCGGATGCAACCGCACATCTGGAGCCCTCCCACCGACTTATTTGAAAATGAACAAAACTACATCGTTCGAGTCGAAATTGCCGGGATGCGGCATCAAGACTTCAACGTCGTCTTAGAAAATAACTTACTCACCATCAGCGGCTCACGCCTCGACCCCCCAGAGCGGCGTGCCTACCACCAAATGGAAGTCCGCTTTGGTGAATTTAGCACAACCGTTGCCATCCCTGGCCCGGTCAACATCGAAAAATCCACGGCTGAATATCAAGATGGCTTTTTGACGGTTATTTTACCCAAGGCATCTCCGAGCAAAATACACATTAAATAACCACCAAAGGATTGTTATGCCCGCTTCTCGTTGGCAGACTCACTCTGCCGAACTGTTCAATTGGATGGATGAAAACGACATTGAACTATTGGATATGCTCATTCCGCCACTCTTAATGCAATTTCCCACCAAAGTTGAGAATGGCGAATCTGCCGCATCAGAAGGGGTTTTAGAAGAGCAAACCCCTGCTCCTCCGGATATTGTCCCCATCCTACCGTTACGGGGCGTGGTTGTTTTTCCCCAAACCGCCGTACCGCTGACCATCGGCCAGCCCCGCTCTATTAAACTGGTTGATGATGTGGTCGCTGGCGACCGGCTGGTGGGCCTGGTTGCGGCCATCAACCCGGAATTGGAAACCCCCGGCCCGGCAGATTTGTACACCGTCGGCACCATTGCTACGGTGCATCGCCTGTTGCGCGCACCAGATGGCACTATTCGCTTGTTAGTGCAAGGCCTAGAACGGATTCGGATTGTGGAATTTACCCAAACCGAGCCGTACTTGATGGCGCGCATTGAACGCTACCCAGAAGTGGTCGAAACCGGGCTGGAAGTTGATGCCCTCGCCCGTAACGCGCGTGACCAATTTGCTGCCATTGCTGAACTCATCCCCTCTTTCCCGCGTGAACTGGTGGCCTCGATTGCATCCATCGAAGACCCCCTTCAAACCGTTTACGCCATCGTTAATTTTCAACGCATTGAGCTGGCCGAAGCCCAGCAAATTTTAGAGATTGACTCCACTGTCGAGAAATTACGCAAACTGGTTGCCTTCCTGGTGCGTGAAACCGAAGTCTTGCAGCTTGGTCAGAAAATTCAGAACGAAGCCCGTTCCGAAATTGACAAAGTGCAGCGGGAATACTTTCTGCGAGAACAACTCAAAGCGATTCAGAAGGAATTGGGCGAAAAAGACGAACAAGCCGTCGAAATCGAAGAATTCCGCCAGAAAATCGAAGCTGCCAAAATGCCCGAAGAAGCCGATAAGATGGCACGGCGCGAATTACAGCGCATGGAGCGCCTACCCGCTGCGGCTGCCGAATATGGCGTCATCCGCACCTACTTGGATTGGCTGGTTTCTCTCCCCTGGTCGCTCAGCACCGAAGATAACTTGGATATTTCGCACGCCCGTGACGTGTTAGAGCGCGACCACTATGGTTTGGAAGACATCAAAGAACGCATTCTGGAATTCTTGGCAATTCGCAAATTAAAACTCGAGCGCAAAGCCCAACAAACCCAATCGCCAGACCTCATCCGCCGCGACCGGGAAGGCGTCATCTTGTGCTTTGTAGGCCCGCCGGGTGTAGGCAAAACCTCGCTCGGACAATCCATCGCCCGCGCGATGGGACGCAAATTCATCCGCATTTCGCTGGGCGGCGTACGCGACGAGGCCGAAATTCGCGGACACCGCCGTACGTACATAGGTGCCATGCCCGGACGCATCCTTCAGGCGCTGCGCCGGGTGGAGAGCCGCAACCCAGTCTTTATGCTTGACGAAGTAGATAAACTGGTGAGCGACTTTCATGGCGACCCCTCCTCGGCTTTGCTCGAAGTCTTGGACCCCGAACAAAACAACGAATTTCGTGATAACTACCTGGAAGTTGCCTTTGACCTTTCACAGGTCATGTTCATCGCAACCGCCAACACCCTCGAGACCATCCCCGGCCCCTTACGCGACCGGATGGAAATCATCAGCCTTTCTGGCTATACCGAAGGTGAAAAAGTCGCCATTGCACACGGCTATCTTATCCCGCGCCAAGTGCGCGAAAATGGATTAAAACCCGAAGAAGTGGCCTTTACCGACGAGGCACTCTATACCATCATTCGCCAGTATACCCGGGAGGCCGGTGTAAGGAATTTGGAACGCACCATCGGTACAATTTGTCGTAAGATTGGAACACGCATCGCAGAGGGCAAAGGTACGGCTTACGAAGTCACGCCAGAGCTGGTGCGGGAGTTCCTCAAGCATCCGCCTTTGCAAGGACCAGAAGAGTTAAATGTGCGTACCTCCGTTCCGGGGGTCGTTCCCGGGTTGGCTTGGACGCCTTACGGCGGCGATGTGCTGTTCATTGAAGCGACGCGCATGCCCGGTTCCAAAGGCTTTCAAATCACCGGTTCGGTTGGCAATGTCATGCAAGAATCGGCCCGTGCTGCGCTTTCCTACGTTCGCTCACACGCTGCCGAACTGGGGCTAGACCCGGCCTTCTACGACAAAACTGACCTGCACCTCCACATTCCGGCTGGCGCTCAACCCAAAGATGGCCCTTCGGCAGGTGTAACGATGGCAACCGCTTTGGTTTCGCTCCTGACAGGGCGCTTGGTCAAACCCGGTGTGGGTATGACGGGCGAAATTACGCTGCGTGGTCAGGTGTTACCGATTGGTGGCGTAAAAGAGAAAGTCTTGGCCGCACACCGCAACGGCTTGCAGACCGTCATCCTGCCTAAGCGCAACGAACCTGACCTAGAAGATGTGCCGCAAGAAATCAAAACTGCCTTAAAATTCGTCTTTGTTGAAAACGTAGATGAAGTGATTGCTGCCGCCCTTGAGCCGGCGGCCAACCCAGCGGCCCAACCCATTTTGGCACAAGTGGAGAATAAGCCGAAAAAGAAACGCAAAAAAGAATCACAACCTGTTTGAAAAACCACCGGTGATGGCGCTCTCAGAAACCTAACCTGATCTGAGCGCTCCTCCATGGGAACCTTAAACAGAGACTTTTTCTCAAGGAACGCAGTCATGCCAAAAATTTTATTGGCAGAAGATGACCCAACCATGCTCTCCCTGCTTCGAACCTTGCTCAGGTTAGAAGGATTCGAAACGGTAGCCCTGGGTGACCAAGATAACTTGCTCGATGCTATTTATCGCGAACACCCAGATGTCATTTTGCTTGATGTTCATTTGGCCCAAGGCAATGGCGTTGATTTATTACGCCAAATTCGCCTCGACCAGCAACTCGACCGTGTGCTGGTCATTATGCAATCGGGCATGAACTTGGCGGAAGAGTGCCGTGCAGCTGGCGCCGACGATTTCCTCGTCAAACCCTACATGCCCGATACTCTCATTCAGGCCATTAAATCTGGCCTTGCCGCCCGTCACTCATGAACGAAATCACCCTGCGTGAATTTCGCTTTCCTGAAGATTACCAAGCCGTCTTCACACTCTGGCAAAACGCCGGGGATGGCCTTGGCATTGGCCCATCGGATACCCCAGAAGAAATCTACAAAAAACTGCAATATGCCCCCGACCTGTTCCTCTTGGCCGAATGTGACTCGCGCATTGTTGGCACCGTCATCGGTGGCTATGATGGACGGCGGGGCATGATTTATCACTTGGCCGTAGAGCCAGAGTTTCGCGGCCAAGGCATTGGCACACGCTTGATGGACGAAATCGAAGCCAGGCTCAAAGCCAAAGGCTGCCGTAAAGCCTATTTGCTCGTCAAACAAGGCAATAGTGCCGCAACGATGTATGAAAAGCGCGGCTGGAACGAAATGACCAACGTTCGCTTGTTTGGTAAAAATTTATAACAGCGCTAGAAGCACGCTCCACCATCTGAAGAAAAATATCTATGCGATTTGGCATTCTCACCATCTCCGATCGCGCCTGGCGCGGTGAACGGCCTGATTTTTCAGGTCCGGCTTTGGCCGAAGCCGTACGAACCCATGGCTGGCAGGTGCTAGAGACAGCCATTTTGCCTGATGAACAAACCGTAATTGCCGAAAAGCTGGCCGAATGGGCCGATGGAGCCCATTTTGATGTCATTCTGACCACCGGTGGGACAGGCTTCGCGCCGCGTGATGTCACCCCAGAAGCGACCCGTCAAGTGCTTGAACGCCTCACGCCGGGCTTGGACGAGGCCATGCGCGCGGCCAGCCTACGCCTACATCCCCACGCCATGCTTTCGCGTGCCGTGAGCGGAATTCGTAAGCGCACCCTGATTGTTAACTTGCCAGGCAGTCCCAAAGGGGCGGTAGAAAACCTGCAAGTGATTGCCCCCGCCTTGCCCCATGCGGTCGAGTTGCTACGAGAATCGCCCGATTCAGAGCAAAAACATATGAAGTAGCAACCCACCTCCCATGAGCATGCCCCACATTGACCAAATCATCCGCTCTCGGCGCAAAACCATCGCCATCATCATCCAACCCGATGGCCGCTTAATCGTACGTGCTCCCTGGCGGGTTTCAGAGCAACGTATCCGCCAGATTGTAGAATCCAAATCGGCCTGGATTGCACGCAAAACGCGCGAACTTCAGCAGGCCCAGGAGCAAGCACTTCTTAAGCGAGAATATAGAGATGGCGCGACCTTCCTCTACCTAGGCCGAGAATATCGCTTGAAACTCGAACCGAGCGCTTACACAGGCTTGCGCTTCCAAGAAGGTTTTTTTCTCAACCCAAACGAACAACCGCACGCTGCCCTCTTGTTTGAGCAGTGGTACAGAGCCGCCGCTCAGGAAATTCTAACAGAACGCCTGCGATTTTACACACACCGCTTCGGTCTGCACTATAAAAAACTCCGCATTTCCTCCGCCCGGACTCGTTGGGGGTCGTGCAGTTCGCATGGCACACTCAGTTTCACCTGGCGTCTTGTCATGGCGCCGCTGGAAGTGATAGATTATGTTGTAGTTCATGAATTGGCGCATGTGCGCGTGCAAAACCATTCTGCAGCCTTTTGGGCTGAAGTGCAGCAAATGATGCCGGATTACAAAACCCACCGTGATTGGCTGAAACGCAACGGGCGTTTCTTAAGCCTGTAGCAGGCTTGGTATAATTACCTCATGCCCACTTCTTATCTTTCCCCTAAACTCGAAGTTCGCGCCGCCCCTCACAAGGGCGGCTTTGCTGTATATGCCCGCCAAGCACTGGAAAAAGACGAATTGGTGTGTGTGTGGACCGGACGCGCGGTCACTTTTGCTGAATTGCAACAACTTTCAGATTCAGAAAAAAGCCACACCATTCAAATCGAGGATGAAATTTATCTGGCCCCGCTTGGCCTGGAAGAAGAACCGGCGGATTTCATCAACCATTCCTGTGACCCCAACGCCGGGATTCGCGGACAGGTCTCACTGGTTGCTATGCGCCCGATTGCCGCAGGGGAGGAAATCACCTTTGATTACGCCATGGCCGATAGCACACCATACGACGAATTCACCTGTGCCTGCGGCTCGCCGCGCTGTCGAGGCCGCGTCAGCGGTGATGATTGGAAACGCAGCGATTTGTGGGAGCGATATGACGGCTACTTTTCCGCCTATTTGCAGAGAAAAATTGTTAGGCTACAATCGTTAAAATCCACCGCATGAAACGGGCGGACCTGATGTTCCCGCCCCGCCCATGCCCGGCTGAGATTCACAAATTCGCCAAATCGCCTCTCGTTCTGGTCTTTTTCCATGGTTCTTGCTCCTGAACAGCGTGCTATCATCCAAGCCTCGCCAAACAGTCGCATCTTTCTCTCTGGCCCCGCCGGAAGTGGCAAAACAACGGCGGCGCGCGAACGCCTGCGTGCTTTGCTGGCAGCAGGTGTGCCTGCCGAAAGCATTCTCTTACTCACCCCACAACGGACCCTGCAAGAACCCTACCTCGACCTGCTCTCTAGTCCTGAGCGCGGCGCAGGCGGCGAAGTAACCCCGGCGACCCTCGGAGGCTTGGCACGGCGCAGCGTGGAACTCTTTTGGCCACTCGTGGCCGAACCGGCCGGTTTTGGACACCCCGACCAACCACCGGTTTTCTTGACACTTGAAACAGCCCAATACTTCATGGCGCGCTTAGTGCGGCCTCTCCTCGAAGAGGGCTATTTCGAGTCGGTCACCATGGACCGCAATCGCTTGTATTCCCAAATTCTGGATAATCTGAATAAATCCGCTCTCATCGGTTTTTCACATACTGAAATTGGCATGCGGCTCGATTCCGCTTGGATAGGTGAACCTGCCCAGCGCCGCGTGTATGCGGATGCGCAGGAATGCGCCAACCGGTTTCGTACCTACTGCTTGGAAAATAACCTGCTCGATTTCTCCCTGCAACTCGAAATCTTTGTCGCACTCTTATGGCCTCATCCACTCGTGCGTGATTACTTGGTGCGCACCTATCGTCATCTAATCTACGATAACGTGGAAGAAGATGCGCCTCGTGCGCATGACATTGTGCGCGAATGGCTGCCAGATTTTGATTCGGCGTTGTTGATTTATGACCAGGGTGGCGGCTATCGTCGCTTTCTGGGTGCAGATACGGATACCGCGTGGGCATTGGCAGAGCTGTGCGAAACGCACATCGCCTGGTCTCAGTCCCTGGTTGTTAGCCAACCAATCGCCCATTTAAACAATGCCCTCGCGACGGCGATTTGGCCCGAATCGGCTTCTTTGCTCCTGCCTGTTGCTTCACAAGAAAAAGCGTTTTCTCCACCGGCTGCCTTTTCTGTCATTCAATCTCGTTTTTACCCACAACTCTTAGACCAGGTGGCTGCCGTAACACACCGCTTGCTTGAGGCAGGTCTGCCTGCCTCGGAAATCGTCATCCTAGCGCCTTATATGGCAGATTCTCTGCGCTTTGCGTTGATGCAGCGGCTCGAACGACTGTCTATCCCCAGCCGGTCGCATCGGCCTTCGCGTTCTTTGCGTGATGAACCTGCCAGCCGCGCCCTGCTGACCTTGGCCATGCTCGCACATCCCGAATGGGAATTGCATCCACCCCGTGATGATGTGGCCTATACCCTCATGCAATCCATTGAAGGCCTGGACTTGGTGCGCGCGCATCTCTTGGCTGAAATTACCTACCGTCCGCGTGATTTTACGCTGGCGCCTTTCAGCGGTATCAAAGCGGATGTCCAAGAGCGCATCACGTTTCTGCTGGGTGAACGCTTTGACCATTTGCGTGACTGGATTTTGTTCTACCGTGAGAGCGACCGTTTGCCGTTTGACCATTTTTTGCGCAAATTGTTTGGAGAGGTGCTCTCTCAGCCTGGTTTTGGTTTTCATCACAATTTTGACGCTGTGCGGGTAGCCGCCAGCCTGGTGGAAGCGGTGCGGAAGTTTCGTTTGGCGCTTCAGGATGTCCTGCCCTGGTCAGAATTGGGGCGTGAGTACCTGCTCTTGCTGCAAGAGGGGGTGTTGGCGGCGCAATATCTGGAAGGTTGGAGCAGTGCCTGGCAGGAATCGGTTCTGGTTGCGCCAGCATATACCTATCTCATGATGAACCGTCCGGTCAGGGTGCAAATTTGGCTCGATGCCGGCTCTTCGGGCTGGTATGAACGACTTTCTCAACCGATTACCCATCCCTACGTGCTTTCGCGCGCCTGGCCTGCCGGCCGTGTGTGGACCGATACCGATGAAGTGCAAGCCGGACGGGAAAGCATGGCCCGTCTGGTATGCGGATTGTTGCACCGTTGTCGCGACCATCTCTACATCGCCACCTCTGAATTGGGAGAAAGCGGTTTTGAACAGCGTGGTGAACTGTTGCGCGCCTTTCAGCGCGTTTTGCAGGGGCAGGCGCAAATGTGACATTTGCAACTTGAAACGATGACGCTCGATTTGTAAAATAAAGACAACATCGCAAATTAACACTCTCTCTCCAGTCACAGCATGGGTTCGGCGGTCGTCGGGTTGGCCGGCGGCGTGAGGCAATCTCTCGAAAAGTGCCGCCGTGTACCCCTCATCCTCCAATTTGGTGAACCAGAATGGAGGCAGCAAGCGCAGGAGCCGACCCTATGACCCTCTGGAAGGAATATCTTCATCCCCAAAGCGTGCAACAAGCCGTCGAGGCCTTGGCCTTCTCCCCAGCCCCTGCGATTCCCATCGCAGGCGGTACGGATTTAATGCTCGATTTGCAACAAGGCCATCACCCTCCGGTTCATACATTGGTAGACCTGACCGGCATCCCCGAATTACAGGCACTCGAAATTCGTAACGAGCGGTTGTTCATTGGTGCCGGGGTGCCACATCATCGCATCGTTGAATCGTCACTGGTGCGCCAACATGCCGCCTCGCTGGTTGAATCTTGCGGACTGATTGGCGGGCCACAAGTGCGCAATGCGGCCACCCTAGGCGGAAATGTTGCCCATGCGCTGCCTGCTGCCGATGGAACCATCGGCCTATTGGCGCTGAACGCCGAAGCCGAAATTGCCTCCCTTGCAGGCCGGCGCCTGCTGCCTCTCCATGAACTGTTTGCCGGGCCTGGAAAATCTACCCTCGCTCACGATGAAATTATCGTGGGCTTTTATATCCCCTTGCGAAAACCAGGACAAGGTTCGGCTTTTTGCCGCGTTATGCGCGCCCAGGGTATCGCCCTGCCCATTTTGAACTTGGCTGTTTGGCTAGAACGCCAAGACGAAATCATCCGCGCGGCCCGCATTGCCGTTGGACCGGCAGGCCCCACGCCGTTTCGCGCCCTGCAAACCAGCGCTTATCTGACGGGCAAACCCTTTTGCGAAGAAACCATTCTTGGCGCGCAACAAGCTTTGCTGGCAGAAGCACAATTTCGCACCAGCCCGGCGCGGGCTACTGCTGAATACCGCCGTAAGCTCGTTGTGGTCTTGCTCAAAACGGCTTTATTGTCTGCCTGGCACAGAGCCAGCGAGCAATGACCTCTGCCAGGCATGATTGCCGGCATTCCGATTGTGAGAGGACCATGAAAAAAACACACCTGACCTTAACTGTAAACGGACAAACGTATACCCTGCCAACTCTACCCGGTGAAACACTGGCCGATTTACTGCGAAAACGCCTACGACTGACCGGTACAAAAATCGGGTGCAATGAGGCCGAGTGCGGCGCCTGTACGGTCATCATGGAGGGTGAACCGGTACTTTCCTGCTCTACGCCTGCTGAGCGCGCCGATGGAAAGACGATTGTCACCATCGAAGGCCTTGCCCAACAGGGAGCGCTGCATCCTCTTCAGGAGGCGTTTGTCAAACATGGTGCCGTGCAATGCGGGTTTTGCATTCCCGGCCAAATCATGACGGCCTACGGGCTGCTCTCGCGCAACTTGAACCCTACCTCTGCCGAAATCCGCCATGCGCTCAAAGATACCATTTGCCGCTGTGCCGGCTATCCTACGATTGAACAAGCTATTTTAGCGGCTGCCAAAGCCATCCGCACCGGTCAGCCGGTTGAAGAGCCAGAAATCCCGGCCTCTGTGCGTGGTGGTCGCTTTATTGGGCAAATACACGTCCGCCCAGATGGCATCGAAAAAGTAACCGGCAAGGCCATCTATACGGATGATTTGTACTTTGAAAATATGCTGTACGCTGCTGTCAAGCGCGCTGGCGTACCCCATGCCTTTGTGCGCCACATTGATGTAAGCAAAGCGCGTCAAATGCCAGGCGTGGCAGCCGTCCTTACTGCTGCAGAGGTCCCTGGGCAGAATATTCATGGCTTGGTCACGCTCGATTGGCCGGTGATGGTGGGTGTGGGTGAAAGGGTTCGCTATGTAGGTGATGCAATTGCCATCGTTGCTGCCGAAACGCAGGAAATCGCCAAAGCAGCGCTTGACCTGATTGAAGTGGAATTTGACCCCCAACCGGTGATTTGTACTGCCATACAGGCCCGGCAGGAAGGCGTGCCGCAGTTGCATCCCAAAGGAAACCTGCTCAAGCACATCAAGGTTCGCAAGGGAGACCCGCAAATCGGCTTTGGTGAGGCCGATGTGGTGCTGGAACACACCTTCCACACTCCCCCGCACGACCATCTGTTCATCGAACCGGAGTGCAGCATTGCCGTGCCCGAAGGTGAACGGATGCTGATTTACGTCGGTTCACAAATTCCCTATCAAGACCGCAGCCAGGTGGCGCGCGCCCTCGGCTGGGAAGAAAGTCGGGTGCGGGTCATCGGGCAGTTGATGGGAGGCGGCTTCGGCGGCAAAGAAGATATTGCCGGGCAGATTCACGCCGCTTTGCTGGCAAACGCCACCGGCAGACCGGTCAAACTCTTGTTCGACCGCCATGAAAGTCTGCTGGTTCATCCTAAACGTCATGCCACACAAATCACCGTCAAAATTGGCGCAAAGCAAGATGGCACGCTAACCGCCATCCAAACCGAATTGTACGGCGATACCGGCGCGTATGCTTCCCTAGGTGAAAAAGTGTTGACCCGCGCCACGACGCATTCGGCAGGTCCTTACCTCGTCCCCCATGTGCACGCCGATTGTTATGCCATGTACACCAACAACCCACCCGCTGGGGCGTTTCGCGGTTTTGGTGTGCTTCAATCGGCATTTGCCATCGAGAGCGCGATGGATATGCTGGCCGAACGATTAGGGCTGGACCCCATCGAGTTGCGTCGCAAGAACGCTCTGCGCCCAAACACGGAAACCAGCACCGGCCAGGTGTTGCGCGAGAGCGTAGGCCTTGTTGAATGTATTGACCGGGTGACCGAAGCGATGTGTCAGGTCTCCCGTTTGCCGCGCCAAGCGCTTTTCCAAGCACGGCCTGTTGCGGGTGCAGAACACCTGGTGCGCGCTTGGGGCTTTGCGGTCGGGTTCAAGAACACTGGCCTCGGTGGCGGGGCGGATGATTGCGCCGGGGCCGAAGTGGAACTCTATGAAAACGGCTCCTTCGAGGTCCGTTCTTCTTCTGCCGAGCTCGGACAGGGTTTGGTGACGGTGATGCGCTTGGTGGTGGCCGAGGAGCTCTGCCTGCCGCCTGAACAAGTCAAAGTACTTGTTATGGATACAGACTTAACCCCCAACGGCGGCCCGACCACCGCCTCCCGCCAAACCTACGTCACCGGCAATGCCTCCCGATTGGCTGCGCGCACGCTGCGCGAAGCCATCATCGCCACGTTGGCGGAGCGTTACGACCAAGCCCCTGAAACCATTCGTTTTGAAAACGGGCAAGTGCATGTCAACGGACATGTTCTTACCATGCAGCAAGTGTATCAGGAGATGAAAGCGGCCGGAAAAGAACCTCGCGTCTTGTACGATTATCATGCGCCGGCCACTGCGCCGCTTGGCATGCCTGGCGATATGCACGTAGCCTTTTCCTTCGCGGCACAGGCTGCTGAAGTGGAAGTGAACACCCTAACGGGCGAAGTGCGCGTGCTGCGCGTGATTGCCGCCAATGACGTCGGACACGCCATCAATCCGCTTGGCTTGCGGGGACAAATTGAAGGCGGCGTGGTGATGGGGGTGGGGCATGCCCTGCTCGAAAACTTCATCACCGAAAATGGGTATGTCGTCACCGACCGGATGGCGCGTTATCGCGTCCCGTCCATCGTCCACACCCCCGAAATCATCCCGATTGTGGTGGAGGACCCGGTTTCAACCGGCCCGTATGGGGCCAAAGGCGTGGGGGAAATCGTTCTCATCCCCACGCCGCCAGCCATTACCAATGCCATCTACCATGCCGTTGGTGTACGTTTCGACCGCTTGCCGGTAGACCAAGAACAGCTCCTGTGGGAGATTACCAAACGCCAAGCATAATCATAGCAACCCTTGGCTCACGAACAATTCGGCGTTGTAAATGGAACCACCTGCCGCGCCGCGAATGGTGTTGTGCGAAAGCACCACGAACTTGAGCGTTAGCAGCGGGTCTGAGCGTACCCGTCCCACGACCGTGCTCATGCCGCCACCGGTCAGCCGGTCGAGGCGGGGTTGGGGTCGGTCGGCTTCGGTGCGCACTACGATGACAGGTTGGGGGGCAGAAGGCAAACCTCGCGCAATTTCTGGCGCTTGGTAAGCGCGTAGAACTTCGCTTGCTTCCTGGGGCGAGGCGAATGAACCAAGTTCCACGCTGGCACAGACGGTATGCCCATCCAGCACCGCGACACGGTTGGTGTGTGCGGAAATCTGCACCTGGGCCAGCTCAATCGCATCTCCGTTGAAGCGTCCCAACATCTTGCGTGGTTCCCATTCCACTTTTTCTTCTTCTCCGTTGATGTTGGGGATGATGTTATCCAGAATATCGAGCGATGGCACCCCCGGATAACCTGCCCCCGAAAGTGCTTGTAGCGAGACCACAAAGGCGCGCTTTACACCAAAAGCCTGATCGAGCGCTTTGAGCGCGACGGTCAGCCCGGTGCTGGTACAGTTGGGATTGGTGATGATACAACCACTCCAGCCGCGCGCCAGTCGTTGATGTCGGACGAGCTGAATGTGTTCGGCGTTTACTTCAGGCAGCAGCAACGGCACATCACTTTCTGTGCGGTAAGAGGAAGCATTCGAGCAGACCGCAAAGCCGGCGGCTGCAAATGCCGGTTCAAGTATTTTGGCCTGGTCAGAGGGCAAAGCCGAAAACACGATTTTTACCTCGGGCATCGCTTGCGGGTTTGATGGCAAGAGGGGCATCTCGCGCGCCCAGTCGGGCATGGGGTCGGTGAGAACCCAATGACATGCCTGGGCATAGGGTTTTCCTTCCGAGCGGTCGCTAGCGGCCAGCGCCACAACTTTGAACCAGGGGTGGTTATCGAGCAAGGAGATAAAGCGTTGACCCACCGAACCGGTGGCGCCAAGCACAGCAACAGGGATGGGGGAAGAAAGCATACGCACTCCTAGAGCAGAGAATAGAGAATAGAGAGTAGATGGTTATGACACAATCAGTTTATGCAACGCCTTGACAGCTGTTTCGGTTTCGGTCGATTCGACCACCATGCTGATGGAAACATCGGATGACCCGTGCGCGATGGCCAGGACATTAATGCCTGCTTGGCCTAATTGGGTAAAAATTTGCCCTGCCACCCCCGGTGTGTGGCGCGTGCCGTGGCCAACGACGGTGATGATAGAAACATCCTCCGTAGCCCATACGCGGTCAATATCACGTTGGGCTAACTCGCTGGCAAAGGTTTTTTCGAGCGCACTTAACACGGCATGGCAGGCTTCTGAAGGGATAGAAAAACAAATTGATTGTTCCGAAGAAGCCTGCGTAATGAGCGGCACACTTGTTCCGGTAGAGGCCACAGCTGCAAATGCGCGTGCGGCTACCCCTGGCACCCCCAACATGCCGCGTCCTTCGATGGTGACCAGTTTTTGTCTGCGGATAGCCGTAACCGCTTTGATGACCTTTTCCCCTGGCAGAGGGTTTTCGGCCTTACCGTTGGAAACCAAGCGTGTGCCGGGGTGGGCGGGGTTAAACGTGTTGCAAATGCGCAGGCCGATACCGGCTTCTACCACTGGGCGGATAGTTTTGGGGTGCAGCACTTTGGCGCCAAAATAGGCCAGTTCAGCAATTTCGCTGTAGGAAATCTGCGGCAGGGTTTGGGCTTGTGGCACCAGGCGCGGGTCAGCGGTCATGACGCCATCTACATCGGTCCAAATCCATACATCATCGGCCGGCAAAACAGCACCGATGATGCCGGCGGAGTAGTCGCTGCCGCCGCGCCCTAGCGTGGTCACCAACCCATCGCGCGTCGCCCCCAAGAAACCGGTGATGACGGGTGTGAACCCCTGTTCAAGTAGAGGCAACAAGACGTGGCGTGTTCGTTCGGTAGTTAAGCCAAAATCAGGATGCGCGCTTTGGAAGTGGTTGTCCGTCACAATTAACTCGGTCGCTTCGATGAACTTGGAGGGAATGCCGGCGCTTTCGAGAACCGCAGCCAAAAGGCGCACACTCATCCGCTCACCGAGCGAGGCCACTGCATCGAGAGCGCGGGGTGTGGCTTCCCCCAAGACAGAAATGGCATGACACAGTTCCACAAAGGAACGCACCAACCCGCCGATTTCTTCCATGACGGCGGCGCGGCGGCTTTCATCGGCGATGAGCGAAGTCGCGATGGTCTGGTGGTTGGCGAGCAAAGTTTGCTCCGCTTCAGGCAGTTGAGAGGTCTCGCCACGCGCGGACTGCGCAGCGCTTTCTAGCAATAGATTGGTCACTCCCGCCAGCGCAGAAGTGATAACCGCCACGCGCGGCCATTCGGCGCGCGCCTGGCGCACAATCTGGATGACGTTTTCCATTGCGCGCGCGGAACCCACTGACGTGCCGCCGAACTTCATCACTAAGGTCTGGTGGGGAAGGGGGGATAATCTCTCTGGCATAATTTCTCCTCATGAAAATGGAAAACGCCCCGCGTTCCCGCAGGGCGTTTGTGTGGACAGGTACGGCGCTGGGCCTGCACTCATCCAATCACCAAAACCCCGCGGGGCAACCGAGGGGTAGTGGTCATGGACATGGTCTTAGAACAGGCCAGAATCATATTGCGCGCAGTTATATCACCGCACAAGGTTTGCGTCAAGGTAGAGTTTGTCTTCTTGACCATCTGCGACTTTGCCCCTATAATGAAAACGATTTTCATCAGGAGAGATGTATGTCTGCTGAACTTTGGCTACAGGCCTTGCAAGAACACGGTTATCGCTTGACCGAATCGCGCCGTGCGGTGGTGGAAATTGTCGCAGCTTCTTCGCGCGCCCTCACCCCGCTCGAAGTTTTTGACCTGGCGCGTGCTGCACACTCCGACCTAGGGTTGGTGACGGTGTATCGCACCCTGGAGAAGCTGGAGGAACTTCATCTCATCCAGCGCGTGCATCAGCCGGGAGGGTGTCAGGCATTTCTTGCGGCCAGTCAGGGACACCAGCATTTGCTCCTGTGTCAGCATTGTGGGCAGGCCACCTTTTTTGAAGGGGATAATCTCGACCAGCTGTTTGCCACCATTGCTCAAAAAACGGGCTATGTGATTAAAGACCACTGGCTACAACTCTTTGGGTTGTGCCAGAATTGTCAATAGGAGGCGTATATGTGCATGTTTTGTGCTTCTATTCCTGCCGCGGGTGCCATTGGCGCGAAGTTGAATGCCGACCAAAGGAAAAAACTGGCCAGCGGTGAGAGCCGCAGCGAGACGCCAATTGCCGCTTTGACCGCCGGAACGATTATTTTGCTGGTGGTTGGTTCTGTTATCTATCATACGGTGACCAATTCTTGACATGACTCACACCCCTCATCGCCTCGATATCGAAAACGTTAGCATTGCCTACGGCGAAACGACAATTCTCAAGCAAGTTTCCTTTCATGTACCGCATGGAGCGCGTGTAGCCGTTGTGGGGCCAAACGGCGCGGGTAAATCTACCCTGTTCAAAGCCTTGGTTGGTCTCTTACCCTTGCAAGAAGGGCGTATTTTGATTCATGGCCTGCCTTTAGGAAATCATCAGGATTGTGTTGCCTACGTCCCTCAGCGCGAGGAAGTGGATTGGCGTTTTCCCGTCACGGTGCGTGACGTGGTGATGATGGGGCGCTATGGTGCGCAAGGTTGGCTGCGCCGCCCTACCAGAGAAGACCATGAGATGGTTCAACGCAGTCTCCAGGAGATGGGAATTACCGAGATGGCCGAACGTTCGATTAGCGACCTTTCGGGCGGGCAGCAACAACGCGTCTTTCTGGCGCGAGCCTTGGCTCAAAACCCGCATATTTTGCTGATGGATGAACCGTTTACGGGGGTAGATGCCACGACGCAGGAGACGACCTTGCGTTTACTTGATACGCTGCGTGAACGGCAGGTGACTACCCTAATTTCTACGCATGACCTCAACTTGGCCGCCAGTCGTTTTGACCTGGTTTTGTTGCTGAATAAAGCCCTGATTGCCTATGGAGAGCCAGCGCGTGTTTTGAATCAGAAAAATCTGACCCATGCCTTTGGCAATGCGCTGTTGGTGACCGAAAGCGGGGGGTTGTTGGTAGATGAGTGTTGTCCGCATGATGGGAGAGAGTGATATTCAATGGAGTTTCTGATTCAACCCTTAACGTATAGTTTTATGCAACGCGGTATGGCTGCTGCCATGCTGGTCGGAATTTTGTGTGCTGTGATGGGAACGTATGTTGTTTTGCGTGGCATGGCTTTTTTAGGCGATGCGCTGGCACATGCCATTTTGCCGGGTGTAGCGGTCTCTTATCTGGTGGGTGGCAATTTGCTGCTCGGTGCTTTAATCGCTGCAATTGTCGTGGCTCTCTTGATTGGCTTGTTCTCTCGCCAAGGGGCCATTAAAGAAGATACTGCCATCGGCATCCTGTTTGCAGCAGCACTGGCTTTGGGTGTTGCCTTGATTTCCTCTATCCGAACCTACGCAGTAGACTTAAGCCACATTTTGTTTGGCAATGTGCTGGGTGTTTCACCGGCTGATTTGTGGCTGACGTGTGGCTTGGGCGTAGGCATTTTGCTGACGGTCTTTCTGCTTTATCGTCCGTTTCTGGTGATTTCCTTTGACCCGATTTTGGCTGCTACGCTGCGCCTGCCTGTGGAGCTTTTGCGCAATGTGATGCTCGTCTTGCTGGCTCTAACGGTCGTTATCTCGCTCCAGACGGTTGGAATTGGCTTGGTGGCGGCCATGTTGGTCACACCTGCTGCTACAGCGTATTTGCTGGTGCGCCGCCTGGCGCCTATGATGTTCCTCTCTGCCCTGATTGGCGCATTTTCCTCGCTCGTGGGGTTGTATCTCAGTTATTATCTCAATATTGTTTCTGGTTCGGCGATTGTCTTGATTTCTACGGCAATCTTTTTGGTTGTGTTTCTCATCAAACGAGGCAAACGTTGATGTACCCTGTTTTTCGTTCTATTTTGTTCAAACTGGAACCGGAAGTTGCTCATTTTCTGGCGCTGCAAGCGGTGCGCATGGCAGGCATTTTTCCACCGAGCCGTTGGTTGCTAGAAAAAATATTTCTTGCCCCCCAAAAACCGGTCACGGCCTTTGGGTTGACCTTTCGCAACCCGGTTGGTTTGGCTGCTGGTTACGATAAGGATGGTGTTGCGGTGCAGGGGCTGGCTGCCCTGGGATTTGGTCATCTTGAATTGGGGACGGTGACGCCGCGTCCGCAGCCGGGCAATCCCAAGCCGCGCGTCTTTCGGCTTGTGGAAGAACAAGGCGTAATTAACCGAATGGGGTTTCCGGGGCGGGGTATGGAATATGCCCGCAAACAAGTAGCTTCTATCCGTAAACGACCGGCTGGATTGGTCTTAGGGCTGAATTTAGGGAAGAATAAAGATACACCCCTTGAAAATGCGGCGGAGGATTACATTACGCTGATGCGTACCCTGGCGCCGTTGGCCGATTACTTGGCCATTAACGTCTCTTCCCCTAATACGGCGGGGCTGCGGCGCTTGCAGGGACGGCAGATGCTGGAAGGCCTGCTCAAGCAAATTCAGGCGGAACGTTTGCGCCTGCCCGTACAGCGCCCCATTCTCGTCAAAATTGCGCCCGATTTAACTGACGAGGAGCTGGATGATGCGCTGGGGGCAATTTTGGAAAACGGGATGGATGGCGTGATTGCGACCAATACGACTCTCGGTCGCCAGGGGGTACGCTCGCCTTTGCAGGCCGAGGCGGGGGGCTTAAGCGGCAGGCCGCTGACTCTCTTGGCTGATTCGGTTTTGGCCAAAACGGTTGCGCGGGTCAATGGCCGTGTACCAATTGTTGCCGTTGGTGGCATTATGACCCCCGAAGATGCCAAACGAAAACTTGACCTGGGAGCAACGCTCATCCAGGTGTATACAGGGTTGGTCTATGCTGGGCCAGGGCTGGTTAAAGCCATTGTACAGGCTCTTTAGTTTATTCTGCTGGGTGCAGGGCAAATTGCGGCGATTCTTTGGGGTTCTTGAAGAAGCCCTCTGGCAAAGAAATGGGCTGCGCTCCGATCCCTGTTTCTAGCGCGCTGACCGGGATGTAATAAATGCTTACGCCCATGTCAAGCGTATCTTTGTTCTGAAATGCCAAAAACAGGTAAGTGCCATCTGGGCTCCAGCGAGCATCGCGATAGCAGCAACGTGAGTTTGCTCCTAGGGGGTTAAGGGGTTGCCCTTGACGGGTATCCAGGTTATACAGGTATAAAAATCCCCACCCTACGTTGCGATGTGCGGTATTCATCACAAATACATTGGCGCCATCCCAATCAAAATCGGCAATTTCGCCACCGCGTGAGAAATCTTCAGGCCGAAAACGGTTGCCCGGGAATTGGTCTTTAATGCTGATGCGATTGGGGTCACAGGTGCTAATATCTACCAGCATAATAATATCTTCGACATTGCCGGCATTGTCGATAGCATACGACCAGGCGACGGTTTTTCCGTCTAATCCCCAGCGGAATTCTTTGAGCGCAATGGCGGCTTTGGTGCCGGGGGTGTAGCCCAAACAACCGTTCATGGCACGCAGACCATCGCGACCGCGTACGGTTTTGAATTTTTCTATATCAAACGGCACAATATACATTTCTTTGTTGAGCGAAATCGCCGCTTGTTTGCCATCAGGCGAGATGCGAAATGCTTCAAGAAAGCGGGCGCCCGGGAAGGAGAGAATCACGTCGGAGACTTTGGTGTCGGCGTTGACCGTTTTGACGTTCGTGCCGGTGATATAAACGAGGTCGCGTGTGCCGGGGATCCATTGCAAATCGGTTTTTGGCAGGCCGTCTTTGGTCAGTTGCGTTAACTCTGAGCCATCTATGTTGATTATCCACACTTCGTTGTTGGCGATGAAAGCCAGCATATCGGCGCCGCCGATGACCGGACGAGCGGGAGTAGCAGTAGCCGTGGGTGGTTCGGGGGTCAGGGTGGGTGTTTCGGTCGGTGGAATGAGCGTGTTCGTAGGCAGTGCTTGTGTAGGCGTTTCGGTGGCCGGACTGATTGTATTGGTCGGTGATAAAACCGGAGCAATGGTGTTGGTAGGCGAATGTGTGGGAGTGGGCGCTAGGGCGTTGAAGAGCAGGTAACCTCCGCCACCCAGCCCGGCTAACAAGAGCAGCAGGATGGGTGTTATCAACAACCAGGCCGAGAAGCCACTCTTGGCCGGCATCGTTGGTTGGGTGGATGGTTTTTGGCTGACCTTGGTTGGAGAAGCCGCCACACGGGTTTTGGCTGAAGCCACCTGCGTGGCGCGCAGGGAAGCGGTTTTGATGGCTTCCTGACCGGTTGCGCCGCGTGCGACCTCGCTGATGGCATCGGCCAGCTCGGCCGCCGTGCTAAAGCGTTCCTCGCGGTTTTTGGCCATCGCTTTTTCGATGATGGGTTCGATGTCGGCCGGCAGGGTGGGGTTGCTATCAAGAATATGAGGAATAGGCTCTGTGATGTGCTTGACAACCAGTGCCATTGGTGTTGTGGCCTGATAGGGTTGTACACCAGAGAGCATTTCGTACAGGATGACACCCATGGCGTAGATGTCACTTCGTCCATCTACTTGGTCGCCTTGTGCTTGCTCGGGACTCATGTAGGCCGGGGTGCCAATAATCGCTCCGCCGGTCACCGTGGCGCCTTGCGATTGGGTAATTTTTGCAATCCCAAAGTCGGAGATGTATGGCTCACCCGCGCGATCGAAGAGGATGTTACCGGGCTTCAAATCGCGGTGGATAATCCCTTTCTGATGCGCTTCATCCAGTGCTGGCGCTAACTTGGAGAAGATGCGGGCTGTCTCTTGGAGTGAAATCGGTCCCTGGGCAATTCGGTCTTGCAGCGACCCGCCTGGCATATATCGCATGACGTAGTAGGGTTGGCCGTCTTCTTCGCCTACGTCGTAGATGGGAACAATCGTTGGGTGTTCGAGCGCCGCAACTGTCTTGATTTCGCGCTCGAAGCGCACGCGGAATTGCGGGTCATGCAGCATTTCGCGTGGTAAGACTTTTAGGGCCACTTCGCGTTCGGGCAGCGGATCGAATGCCTTATAAACAGTCGCCATGCCACCGCGACCTAGCTCAGATTTGATTTCATAACGGCCAAATTTTTGTGTGGTCATTGAGAATATTTTAGCATGAACAACTGATGATGTTTTATCGAAATCTAGAATCTCAACCCAGAAATAGCCTTAAGCGGAGGTGGGTTTTGCCAATTTGTTGTACCCGAACAAGGCAGCAGTACCATTTGTTTTTTGAAAGAATTGCATCGGTGGAATATAAAGCGAATTATACTCTCAGACAGAAAGGGCTAAGAGAGCATACAACATGCTCGAAGTAGATGTTGAATGTGCTCGTCTGTTGTATCTTGTTTGGTGACTAGATGACGTGTTCTATGCTGTTTTTTTGGATGCGACGCCCCCCATACCGGTGCTCCGATTTGTTGATTTGTCAAGTCTTGCGTTAGGGCTTGTTGGTTGATGTTTGGGTTGGATGGTAAAGTCATTTGTAAAGAGGTTTGTTCTTCTTCTCCTATCTGGGTGAGATGGGTTTGTTTGTTGCGGTTAAGGGTAGGGTTGGGTAGGTAATCTGTGGTGGGTCTGGCTGAGCAGTTTTTTGTCTTTGCGAGTTTGAAAGGTGTTGTTCGTCATGTTGACTTAGGATGTTTGTTTTTATACAATGATGGGTAAGGTGGCCTAAAACGGAATATCTGGTGAGATAGGAATTATCGGGGAGGCCGTTTGGAGTGTTAGAAAAAATTAATTTTTTGCCGTATAACATCCGAAATCATTTGGGACATTATACGGCATGTGTCCGTCCATAGTCAATTATGCGGCAACGTGCCGTATAATCTATAGTTGGCACGCCCCTTGCGCAACAAGATGAAGAACATTTGGGAAATAAGTTGTATTATGAAAAAAGGTAGGGAAATTTATGCAAGATGAAGAACGAAGGTTTAATTGGATTTATTTATATCTGGATGCAGTTCGATGGGGCATCGTAAATGAAGTCTCGCTAGGAGATTTTCAGAAAATCGTTACTATTCAAGATTTGCTCAATACAGAAAATGAATGGTGGATAAATCAAATTCGTTCTGACAATGATTTGCAAAAGTGGTTAAAAGTCAAACAAAGTCACGGCTGCACTTTTTTACCAATAATGCGAAGTGACCTTCACTATATTTATGATTTAGAAGCAGAGTTGTGGGGAGCGAATTGGGATAAGTATTTTGACTGGCGTTCGACAGATCATGGTGTCCACGTTGAACCCTTCCGTATGGTTGCGTTGTTCTATTTAATGGAGCGCATGTTAAAGTTGTTTTTATCATTCCTGCAGTTTTATGATTATCAAAGGAAAGATACCACACATGCTTCCTTGCGAAATGCAACGGCTGATGCTTTCTTTAGAATCCATAACATGAAAAAGTGGCTCCCATATCCGTTTAATTTGACTGCAATTACAAGTCGTATTAAACAAGGAGACGCCGAACAGCAACGACACAAAACCTACTCATTTTCAGGAAACCATTATTCAGTTATTGGAAAAACTCATTATGCAGAAGCAATAGATGGTGCTTTGCGACAAGCCTCAAAACGGGAGAGAAAGAAACGAAAAAACCACCGACCTAAAAACGGAAGTATTGAAGGTTTTTTCTTTGATGCTTTTTGGCATTACTCTGAAAGTTATCGTTATCGAATTCCGCTTGCTGGAAGTTACATAAGAATTCGTCCGTTTTATTGGGGATTAAATATCCGTTGGATTGGGACTTTCTTTGTTACATTATTTGAAACTTGGATGTTTTCTCTTAGCCCTGCGAAAATAGAAGCATGTTGGAGCGATTACAAACAACTTCCTCACTCGGCAATTTTGAAAGATATTCAACAATTCCGATGGGAGAAAATAAAGAGTAGTCGCCCACAGGATTTGTATTAAAATCAAAAGCGTGCCAACACAGCGTGCAGCCGACTGGTGGGATTCGTCCCGTTTTTGGGCATTTTTCTGGCTTCGGGCTTTTTCTGCTCTCGAAGCGAATCCACGCCCTCCCACCAGCGGCTAACGCAAACCGTTCGGCGCTGGGCTATAAAGAAAGGAGGCCATATGACATAAAATATTCGCTTTAAACTAACGGCATGTATATTTGAATTCAAGGTAAAATACTAAAAAATTTAAGGAGAAAAAAGATGAAACCACCAAAATACTCACCCATTAAAGTTCGTATCACCACTGCTTTGCTATTGGTGCTTATAGCACTAATAGTCGCTGTGCCAGTTCTTGCAAATAGTAGTTCTTGGTCTTTCTTTTTACCAGACAATGCCTATGCGGTAGATGGCAAGGCTAATGGTAGAATTCATACTATGACAGCAGGAACTTTAACTTTTAGTGGCAGTTTCTATGTTTCAAGAGTGATTCCTGCTGCTGGCAACCCATCCCCGGTAAAATTCACTGTATACAAATTAGGCTCTGGGCTATTCGATCCTGATAGAGTAATTTGTAGCACAACCATTACACCCAGCAAGATGGTAGGGTCTGCATACGCAAAATCTTTCAGCAAAAACTGTGGGACAATCGCAGCGGGTAAGTATTACATCTACATTTTGAGAACTTTGTCAGCCGCAGATGGTTATGAATTGGTGGGCAGCGGAACTCTCCGTACTCCCTAATATTTAATTTCAATAATTATTAAAATTAAGAG